>JAJDCT010000405.1 GCA_029260695.1 Phycisphaeraceae bacterium | reverse complement strand
GGGAATTCGGACTTGAGGAAGTCGCTGATCGCGTTCTTGACCGCGACCTGCCGGTCAAGCTTGTTGCCCGCAGTGGTCTTGGCGGCCTGAAGCGGGCCGGACAGCTTGTCCTTGACCGTCTGGATGATGTCGTCCGGGATCTGCGGGGTGGTGTTGACCTTCTCCTGGCCGCACTTGCCGACCAGCTCTTCGATCAGGCCGGCGACAGCCTTGACGTGCTCAAAACCCTCTTCGATCGCCGCCGCGACAACGTCTTCGGACAGCTCGTGGGCCCCGACCTCGATCATGTTCAGGCCGTCCTGGTGACCGCACAGCAGCAGGTCCATGTCGGAGAATTCGTTCTGTGCCGCGGTGGGCATGACCACGACCTTGTCGTCGATCCGACCCAGGCGGATGTTGCCAACCGGGCCTTGGAACGGGACCGAGCTGATCGACAGGGCGGCCGATGCGGCGATCCCCGCCAGCACGTCAGGGTCGTTCTGCCCGTCGGCGGACAGCACCCAGCACTGGATCTGCACCTCGTCCTTGTAACCCTTGGGGAACAGAGGCCGAAGCGGCCGGTCGATGTTCCTCATGGTCAGGATTTCTTTCTGGTTCGGTGCGCCTTCACGCTTGCGGAAGCCGCCTGGGAACTTGCCCGCAGCGCTGAGCTTCTCGCGGTAGTCCACGGTCAGGGGGAAGAAGTCCAGCCCTTCACGGGGTGCGGCGTGGACAGCGGTGCCCAGCACGACGGTCTCGCCGTACTGCACGAGGACAGCCCCGTCCGCCTGCTTGGCGATCTTGCCGGTCTCGATGCTTAGAGTGCGTCCGCCGAGCTGCATTTCAACGCGGTGCGTGGTCATGGTGGTTCGCTTTCTTTGTTTTCAGGCCGTGAGTGTGGCTTATTTGGGGGGTACGCCGCGGCCGATGGGGCGGTACGACCCTACGCCGTCCTTTATCAGGAAGCAGAGGGCAGATGGCCTGTGACGCTTGCAGTCCTTTGAGATGGGCTGGCCCCTGATCGCAGGTGGGGCGGGCGTCGCGGGTCGCCTGCCGTCTGGGTCCCCCCGGACACGGCGTCCGAGGCGGGGACGGCGTGCGTGACATCTATTTACGAAGGCCCAGCTTGCCGATCAGCGTCTGGTACGCCCCACGGTTCGTCCGGGCCAGGTAACGCAGAAGGCTGTTGCGGGTGGACACCATCTGAAGCAGCCCACGGCGTGAGTGGTGGTCGTGCTTGTGGGTTTTAAGGTGTCCGGTGAGGTTGTTGATCCGCTCGGTGAGGATCGAGACCTGGACCTCCGGGCTGCCCGTGTCTTTCTCGTCCCGGCGGTACTCGCCTATCAACTCGGTCTTCTTCTCTGCAGTGATCGCCATGCTTGTCTCTCTTTCGCCGCCCAATCGGTATGGGAGCCGAGGCTGGGGGTAGTTTGTCGACGACTAAAAATTATGGACTTTTATTGAGCCCCAAAGTCTAACAGAAGCCATCTACCCTGGCAAAGCCGGTCAGAGGGGCTTGGGGAGGGTTTGGCCGGGAGTTTTACCACCAATTGTTGGCCCTGCTAGAATGACCACATGACATCACAGACCACCACCCAGGCCGACCGTTACGCCCAATCCACCGCCGCTTTTGCCAAGGCCAGGGCCCTGATGCCCGGCGGGGTCAGCTCACCGGTGCGGGCCTACAAAGCGGTGGGGCGGGAGCCGGTAACGGTCCGCTGCGGCAAGGGGGCCATCGTCACCGACATCGACGGTCAGGAATACATCGACTACGTCCTGTCGTATGGCCCGCTGATCCTCGGACACGCCGAAGAATCCGTCTTGGCCGCGATCTCTAAGGCAGCCGGTCGGGGCGCGAGCTTCGGCATGCCGACCGAGGCCGAGACCCAGTTGGCCCAGGTCGTGGTCGACGCCGTGCCCTCGGTCGAGGTGGTCCGGTTCGTGAACTCGGGCACCGAAGCCGTCATGTCAGCGATCCGTCTGGCACGCGGCGCGACCGGCAAGCCAAAAATCGTTAAATGCACCGGCTGCTACCACGGCCACAGCGACGGGTTACTAGTCCAGGCAGGCAGCGGCGCGACTACCCTCGGCGTCCCAAGCTCCCCAGGCGTCCCCGAGGCGATCACATCCAACACGCTATTGATCCCGTACAACGATCTTGATGCGGTCCGTTCAGTATTTAAGGAACACGCTAATCAGATCGCCTGCCTCGTCGTCGAACCGATCGCCGGCAACATGGGCTGCATCCCCCCGGCCCCCGGATATCTCCAAGGCTTACGCGACCTCTGCGACGAGTTCGATGTGCTATTAATGTTCGACGAAGTCATGACAGGCTTCCGCGTCGCCTACGGCGGGGCACAAGCCCTCTACGGCATCACCCCCGACCTGACCTGCCTGGGAAAAGTCATCGGCGGCGGACTCCCCTGCGCAGCCTACGGCGGACGCGAAGACCTCATGCGCCAAGTCTCCCCCGACGGCCCGATCTACCAGGCCGGCACACTCTCAGGCAACCCACTCGCCATGGCCGCAGGACTCGCGACACTCGAATCACTGCAGGAAGACGGTGTGTACGAACAACTCGAAGCAAGCTCCGCCACACTCGAGGCCGGCCTGCGCGACGCCGCCAGTACCGCCGGCGTGCCCATCTACCTCACCCGCGTCGGCTCCATGCTTGGCCTGTTCTTTAGCGATTCCCCCATCACCAACTACGAACAAGCCCTCGCCTGCAACACCGACCGCTTCGCCGCCTTCTTCAATTCAATGCTAGACAACGGCATCATCCTCGCACCCGCCCAATACGAAGCCTGGTTCGTCTCCACCGCGCACGACGAAACAGCCATCAAAAAGACCCTCGATGCCGCCGCTCTAGGGTTCGCCGCCGCCATCGTCTAACGCCGCACACATCCCGAAATTGCAAGAGGTCTCCATTTGCCCTTTTAACAGTTTTGTCCGGCGAGATCCGGGTTAGCGAATCAAAAAAACTTGCTGAGGAGATAATCCAATGGACAAGCCTGATGTAGTGATGACACAGCACCGCAACATGCTCAATCAATTATTAGCTGGTCACCGCCTGACACTCAAGCAGGCGGAGAAGTCGCTGCCCAAGCGGCCGGGTGTCTACGCGATCTTCATGGATTCGCCCGAGTCGTTGCCACCGATTATTGCGGAGAAGCATAAAGACCACGCTGGCAATCCCATATACATAGGCAAGGCTTCCAAATCGATCCAGAAGCGGTGCCACGATCAGGATCTTCGACACAAGAGTGCCGCGACATTCTTCCGGACGGTCGGGGCTGTGTTGGGCTATACCCCACCCAAGGGGAGCCTGATAGGCAAAAAGAACACGAACAACTACAAGTTCTCGCAGGCTGACACAGCTAAGATCATTAAGTGGCTGGACGAGCATGTAACTGTCTCGGCCATTGAGATTCCGCCCGATGAGATCCCAGTTGTTGAGCCATACCTGATTCGCACGGTGATGCCACTACTTAATACCCAAAATAACCCAAGCGCTCTTCCCGAACTTGGTCAACTACGCGAGCGGTGCCGTCAGATTGCACGGCAGGATCCGTGAACGAGGATAAGAGGATGCGTGCATTTATCCCTCACCTACTCCGGGTCCAACAGCGCCACTAGGTCGCGCCGACCGTCAATGATATGCAGGATTTCAACCGCACCGTCTTCGCGTACAAGGTAGAAGATCAGATACGCGGGGTAGCCTTGGACGTTCCATTTACGAAGGCCCGCCAGGCGCGGATTGTTTAACGGATACGCTCGGCCTATCCGGGGGTTGTCGGCCAGCTGTTTAATGGTTGCCAGCACCGCATCTGCGACTCGTTCCGCAGCCGCCGGGTCATCCATCGCGATGTAATCGATGAGGCCGATCAGCTCAGACTGGGCCGACCTTCGGATAATGGGTGGTTTGCTCACGCTTTGTCCCGGGATCGCCGTCGCGCCTCAATCTTTTCGGTCATCCGGCGGTGCAGCATATCCAAGGCGTCGTCATCCAGTTCGATCGCTTCGGTGTCCAGCGACGCCAGCAGTTTGGCCTCAAGCTGGTCTTGAGCCATCCGCCGTTGGTCTTCGCGGATCAGAGAGCGGACGTATTCGCTGGCCGTGGCGTACTCGCCGGTCTCCAGCCGCTGGTGGAGGTAAGACTGTTGCTCGGGCGTGATGGTGACGTGTAGGGCTTGCATGATCTTATCCTAGCAATAATAGCATTTAATGTCAATATATGCCATCATCGGCGTATCCTACAGCGGGCTTGATCAGGACACTTTTTGGTCCCTACATTGTGTGTACAGATGGCCTAGACTAGAATCAACCGCGTTCTCAGACCCCGTCACACCCATGACCGGCTTTTGCCGAAATGGGTTGACGCCCGCCGATGGAAACGACCTGCAACTTCCTTATTATCAGTGAGATACGACCGATGACCGCCGCCGCGACCCCCTCCGTGACCCAGACCTTTAAGATCCTTGCCGCCGACAAGCTGCACAAGGAAGGGCTTGCCTGGATCGAGAATCAACCGGACTGTGAATTGGTCAATAAGCCGGGGCTTAGTGAAGATGAGTACGCCAAGATCGTCGGCGAACACGACGCCATGATCGTGCGTTCGGGGATCAAAGTCACCGCCAAGATCCTCGAAAACCCTGGCCGACTGAAAGTCATCGCCCGGGCCGGCGTCGGGGTGGACAACATCGACTTGGAAGCCGCGACCGCCAAGGGCATCCTCGTCGTCAACACCGCCGAGGCCTCGACCATCACCACCGCCGAGCTTGCCTTTACTCTGCTGATGGGCCTGATGCGCAACATCGGCCCGGCACACAAGACCATGGCCGAGGGCGGCTGGGATCGCAGCAAATACTCGGGCCGACAACTCGCCGGCAAGACCCTGGGCATCGTCGGCATGGGACGCATCGGCCAGACCGTTGCCGAGCGCGCGATGGCCTTCGAGATGGACGTCGTCGGCTACGACCCGTTCTTTAATCAGGAAACCGCCTGCGAAGGCCGGGTCAAGATGGTCCGCGACTTCGAAGAATTGCTCCCCCTGGTGGATGTCATCAGCTTCCACGTCCCGCTGAACGACCAGACCCGTTCGATCCTCAACAAAGACACCTTCGCCAAGTGCAAGGACGGCGTGTTCGTCGTCAACGCGGCCCGTGGCGGGGTCGTCGATGAAGTGGACCTGATCGGCGCGCTGGACTCCGGCAAGTGTGCCGGCGCCGCGTTGGATGTCTACACCAGCGAACCGCCCGAAGAAGACAGCCCGATACGCACGCACCCCAAAATCCTGCACACCCCGCACCTGGGCGCAAGCACCGCCGAGG
>JAJDCT010000404.1 GCA_029260695.1 Phycisphaeraceae bacterium | reverse complement strand
CCCCACCGCCGGTTACGCTTTAGATAGCTGAAAAGCCGACATTCAAAAGAACAACGATTCATGAACAAGACTTGTCCCGTGGGGACACCCAACTTAAGTTCAGGGAGTAGTACAATGAAAACGACCTCGACCCGATTCCAGGCCATCGCGATCGCTGTCCCAGCACTTGTTGCAGGACTCTTTGCCGCCCCCGCACTCGCCGGGACGATGCAGAGCGTAGGGCACGACTTTATTCACCGTTCCATCGCCAAGGACCGCCAGTACGACAGCGTGGTCAGGCTGGATATCAATAACGGTTCCAGCACCGCCGGCAATCCATCCGGCCAATTCATAGCCTCGGGCGTCGTGATCGGGAGCCGTTACCTCCTGACCGCAGCACACAATATCGATAACGCAAATCAGATTTCAACCGTGATCCGTGGCAAGACATACCGGGGCAGCCGCTGGGTCGCCCATGTGGGCAACTACAACTGGGACTTCACCGATGTGGTTAGGGATCAAAAGGCCGATGACTTCAAGCCCTTCCCCGATATGCTCAGTAGGTCGTTTCAATTCGGAAACGACATCGCCATCATCGAACTGAGCCAACGCATACCTAACGCCAAAAACATCCGGGCCAAGCTCAGCAAGAATGTCAGTCAGGCCAACGGCAGGACCGGGACCATCGTCGGATTCGGCACAGCCGGAGACGGCACGGGCATCACCACTCCCGGAGATGGCACCGCAGCCAACTTTGGCACCAAAAGGGCCGGCCACAACAAGATCGATATCCTCAACCGCAACATCGGTGGCTCGCTAGGTGTCGACTTCGATGTGGACCCCTCAAACCCGATTTTTAGCTCCCTTAGTAACCCTAAATTCAATCCGTTTTCCGGCAGGGTGGACGAGATTTCCAACAACGATATCCCGATCTCCGGAGAGTATATGCCCTCCATCGGGGACAGCGGCGGCGGCCTGTTCGTTAATGGCGACGTGCTGGCTGGCATCACGTCGTGGACTAGCCGTAATAACTCCGAGTACTTCAGCCAGGCCTACTTCACCACAGTGGCCAAGCACAGAGGCTGGATCAGAGCCAACATCCAGGCCCTCAAGGGACTCCGGGACTTCCGTGGCAACCTCAAGGTTCGAGAAGAGTTCGAAGCCGAAGTACCTGATGGTATGGGCGGCACCACGACCGAGACCCGGTATCGAAGGGTCAGTGACTTCGGCGCAACAAACTTCTCACTGCTTGAAGAGCGCGGTGACGACCCCGGCGATGTCTTCGGCATCATCGTGGAAGACCCCGGCAGCTTCTCAGGCAGGCTCAATGGTGCCACCCCCCTGCCCGAACCAACCAGCCTCACGCTGCTGGGCCTCGGCGGCCTTGCGGTGCTCCGGCGGACGCGGCACTAAGCAAGTAATCAGCCGTCCGCCCGACATCTAAATAACCTCACAACGAAACAACCGGCCAGTCCCTCCGACTGGCCGGTTGCTTTTTACCGGTATGTTGTTGTTTCAACGCTAACGGGCCTAAGACCCCCGACGGGTGATCAGGACCAGCCCCATCCCCATCAGCGCGAGGCTGGCGGGCTCTGGGATGAATGTCGTGTTGATGGTCAGATCATCCTTGCTGATCGTAGCCGTACCTCCGGGCAAGGCACTGGCGGCGAGGTTGTTATCCATCGCCACGATCACATGTGATGTCTCAATACCCAGGCCGGCCAGGTCAATCAGGGCCGCTCCCAGCCAGGTGCCCGCCCCCGGGCCATTCACCGGAAACGCCCCGCCCCCCGGGTTCACGACGGTATGGATCGGGTCTGCGAGGGTGACCAATTGTTGGGTCAGCTCGTCTAAGTAACGGACGGTCAGAGCCCCGGACGCCGAAACACTACCGCCTCCGACGATGGCGTAGTCCCCCGATTCGAAGATCGAGAGGGTATTGATGAACATCCCCGGATCGGCGTCAAAAGTGAATTCCAAAGCACCGGCTGTAAGGTCCGAGGCGTTGTCACTGGCGGTAGCAGTAAACGAGGGCAAGCCGAACACCATCGCGTTGCCCACGCCAGCCCAAGGGGCACCGTACATCGGCAACGGGTCGGTGATCGAGGTCTCGACGATGTTGTCATACACGCCGTCCTGCACCACCACCGGGCCGGGATGCGCAAGGCTCGCGGCCTGAGCGTATCCCATGCCACCGAGCACGGCCGCCACACCCAAAGCTAACGGTCTCAAACTGAGTAACGGCATAGCCGCGCTTCCTTTCTCACCATCCGCCCCATTTGGTACACACGCCCGGACTCCACCGGGAATCACATAGGCCGGTGCAGTAGAAATCTAGCCCACGCACGCAGGCGGGCTAGCGTTATGTCATAATTAGGTGGAATTACCCCAGCCCTAACCGGTACAGACGGACCCGGTCGGCAATAATCGGTGGCTTGGGCGCGTTGTTGTGGGTATACGATCGATGGCTTGGGCGGGAAACCTTCATGCTTTATCTCAACAAGGCGATCGCGTGTCTGGCGGTGGCACTTAGCCTGACAGCCTCGGGCGACTCAACCGAGCCCCCCGGCTCTCTCACCGCCGAAGGCTCCCCCGCTAGCCGGACCACATTGAACGGCCGGGCGATCCGCGGCGTCAACTACGCACACATCCATCGCGCTGGCCTAGGCTATGGCTCGGACGCCTCCAAACGCGAACTCACCAACCTCCAAGGCCTGGGCGTGGATTGGGTCGCACTCACCCCCTTTGGCTACCAGCACTCCGCCAAGCAGGACCACGTCACCGGGTTCGACCCCGACAAGCCCCTCAAAGACTTTGTCACCACAAAAACCAGCCCCAACCAACCACGCTCCGGCCGAGATTCCACGCTGACAGACAAGCACCTCGCCGAGCAGGTCGCTACCGCCCACGCGCTGGGTGTGAAGGTCTTGATCAAGCCCCATATCTGGTCACGCGACTTCTGGCACGGCGATGACTGGCACGGCACAATCGACCAGACAACACCCCAAGATCACGAACGCTGGCGCAGGTCCTACCTGCGATTTATCCTCCACTACGCCCAGCTCGCGCAGGACACCCACGCGGACGCCTTGTGTGTGGGCACCGAGCTACTCAGCCAGACCACACGTCACCCCGACGACTGGCGCATCCTCATCCGTGAGGTCAAAAAGATCTACAACGGCAAGCTTACCTACGCCGCCCACTGGGACCAGGAGTTCAACGCTATCACTTTCTGGGACGATCTGGACGCGATCGGGATCAGCGCCTATTTCCCGCTTGATGCCCCCGACGACGCGACCGTCGACCAGCTTGTCGAGGCCTGGGGCCCACACAAAGAAAAGATCACCAGGGTTCACGAACGCCACAACAAACCGGTCGTCTTCCTCGAGATCGGTTACCGCCCCGCCACTGGCACCTACCGTGGCCCTTGGCTGGACCGCGGCGGAACAGCCGACCCCATGATCCAGGCACGCGCTTACGAAGCACTCTTCCAGACCTACGCGGACGAGACCTGGTGGCACGGCCTGTTTATCTGGAAAGTCTTCACCGACGCCCAGAGTCACGACCGCCACGGCGAGGGCCCCGGCTATTCCTTCAGAAACCGCCCCGCAGAACGTGTCATCCAGCAGTGGTTCACAAAACCCTGACGCCCCCCCGGATTTCCCTGGCTGCCCCCGGATGACCCCGGATACACGCCCCCAGATAAATCCTCACGCACCACAGAAATCCACATTCCTAGATCAGATCAACCCTATCTGCAGCACCATGGCTTGCCGTTTAGCGGCGGATCACCGATCCGCGTGTTGACCCAACGATCCAAGCCCCCGAGCGTGGAAATCAGTCTGTGGATCAGCCCCCAGATACTAATTCTGAGTCAGCATCGAATGTGGATTCAGACTCTCAGCTTGGCCCCACCAGCCCCCGGGCGGTAGACTGGCCGACACACCGGCCCTGTAGCCCAATTGGCAGAGGCACGCGACTTAAAATCGCGCCAGTGTGGGTTCGAGTCCCACCAGGGCCATTTGACTCTCTAGCTAGCTTTGCATCCTTGGCCTCCCCCACCCCTAAGTCCGATAACGCTTTGCCCCTGACAGCTTACCTATCTTGACCTCCGGAGATTTCACCCAAAGAATGTTTTCGTTTCTATCTCTCTTTTTAAAAGGTGTTTGTGTGATATTTGCTATGAACTAACGCTGAACTTTGTGTCGCTGGGGGGTGCAATTTCAGCGAAAGGGTGTATAATTCGGTTGTTGTAAAAGGAGGGGACTTCTTATCCGCAAGCTCTATTAGCGTGGAGTGAAGGAGAAGTCCTGATGGCTGGTCAAATTAGTGCCCCACGGTCACGCAAATTGC
>JAJDCT010000403.1 GCA_029260695.1 Phycisphaeraceae bacterium | reverse complement strand
AATTCTGCGCCATCGTGGTGTGTGGACCGGAGCCGGTCAAGCGGGTTTTTTATAATTTGGTCCCACGGATTCCCGGCGGATGCGCCTGTTATATTGCATCGATACGCATCGCCTTGGACAGATGATCCTGTCAGTATTGATCTGGGGGCGAAGGGTTATGTGAACGGCCTCGTATCGAGCCCGGGGGGCAGGTATTTGGCGATAGGGTCTATGGAGTCGTCCGGGGCGCATGGGCGGCTGATTGATGTGGCTAGTATGAAATCGGTTGAGTGTGGTTTGAATGATTCGCTGATTCAATTGGTGAGTTTTGATCAGGGCGAAACATTTGTGTTGTTCACGACGCGAGAAGGGGCGGCGGCAAGGGCCGTCAAATCGGATTCATCGCCGGTGAAGTGGGATGCTGGTACAGAGGCAAGTAGGCTGTTTGCCATTTCTCCCGATGGGAAGGTAGGCGTTGTCGCTGAAGACCGACCGATGGGGATACATCTGGTAGACATTGAAACCGGTCACACACTGAAGTCTGTCTACTTTGCTCACCCTCCACCGGCTATTGATCAGGAACTGATCGATCGGATGATGGCAGAGGGGCGGGTCGCGGACGTGTCTTCGTATCTCCAAAGTAAGATTGATGCGGCCGATGCTACGACGTCGGAATTGCAGAAGTTATTCAGCGTCGATGAGATATCGGGGGTGGCATTTACAGTCGATGGGCGTTTTCTCATCGTTACTTCTGGGAAGGGGGTCTTTTGCTATGAATGGGAGGGTGTTCTTGGTGTGAATAATTCACAAGCACCATCCGCTGTCTTTAGCCTGGAGCTAGATGGTATTGGCAATCGTGAACTGTATCCTGGCTACCCGGACAGAGGTACGCTATACAGCCCCTGTTACTCGCCGGTTTATGATTGTGTTTTCTGTGGGGCGACGGATGGTGCATTGTATTATCTGGATTTGTGTAGCGGTCACGGTGGGGAGTTGCTCGAATCGTTAGGGCCGGAGTGGACTTTTGATCTTGAGATATCTAACGATGGTTCCACGCTCTATGTAATGGTGCGTGACTCAAATATACGCAGTAATCGCCCACCCGTATTACGGATATGGAACCTGCCAGAGCTTTGTAAACGTGCGGGGATTCTGCCTGTGACCGATCAGCCTAATTAATCGCGCCGATCATACATTCGCCGGTGTTGGGGTCGGTGGTGAGGGTGACGGTCAGGCCGTCGCATGCGAGTGTGATGGTGGCTGCGGTGGGCTGGTCGAGTCCGCCGTAGATCCCGAAGGCGAGTTGGTCGTCGCCGTTGAGGTCGTAGCTGTCGATGGTGACGCCTGTGAGGTTGGCGGCGCTCTTGGCGTAATCGATGAGGTAGGGTTGGTGGGTGATGGGGTTGGTGATGGGTGTGGCGGGGTCGCTGGTGGCTGCGATGTGGTAGGTGTCGCTTGGGTTGTCGAAGACCAGCAGGCGTGGGTCGTCGCCGTGCGAGACGGATTCGACCTGTGCGTAGGCGAGGTCTGCGACAAGCATCGAGGATGCGCCCTGGAGTTTGTTGACCGCGGTGTTACCCATCATGGGCACAGCCAGGGCCGCGACGATGGCCAGGACGATCACGACGGTCATCATCTCGACGAGCGTGAATCCGCCGGGTGTGGTGTGAGTGTGGTTGTGCTTCACTTACAAGGGTCATCGGCGTGATCGGCTGGGCTGTTTGGCATCGCCTGAACGGGGGGTGAGGCCGATAACTTCGCGCCGATCTGTCTGTCTGGATTAAGTGTGTTATCCGGGTTGACGAAGTAACCCAATAGCGGTGCCCGGGGTCCGCGCTGTTTGTACGCGTGTCAGCTGATAATGGAGTATCTGATGGGGCCGAGATGTCGGTATCACCAGCGGGGGCCAGGCGGTTTTACGCTGGTTGAGGTGATGTTCGCCGTGACCGTGTTGGCGTTCTCTGTCGCTGCGCTGACCCAGGCGGTGGTGTCGGGCCAGTCGCAGACCTATGAGGCGTTGCACGCTTCGCGGGCGGTGGCGTTGGCGGAAGCGATGATCGACGAGATATTGAGTAAGCCGTACAACGACCCGGAGGGGGACCTGCTGGCGGGGCCTGACGCCGGGGAGGGGTCGCGTGATTTATTTGATAACGCAGATGATTACAACGGCTTGGCCGAGGCCGCGGGTGCGGTGCAGGACCAGTCGGGCGTTGCGTATCCCGAGCTGTATCAGGAATTCAGCCGGACGGTCATGGCGACCTACACGACCGCGAACGTGCCGGACCTTGGCGGCAACTTCGACGGGCTGGGTGTCAGCGTTGTGGTGCAAGATCAGTCCGGTCGTACATGGACGATCAATCGATTCATCCCGGAACCCGCGTCATGACCCTGTATCCCTCTGCACGGCAGCACGACAGAACAAGCCGCTTAGGCTTGACGCTGGTTGAGATGCTGATGGCGCTGGCGATCACGGGGCTGATCGGCGCGGCGATCGCCTCGATGCTCACGGCTGTGACCTACGGGACATCAAGCAGCCGGGACATCCGCTCGCTGGTGGTGAAAAATAAGACGCTAAGCGCCCGTATCACCGCTGCGGTGCGCGGCTCTGCGCAGCTCTTAGATGCCGCAGACGGGTATGTGGTTCTCTGGACGAAAGACATCAATGGCAGCGGTGTGCCGGACCTGTTGGAGTTGCAGCGGATCGAGTTGGATGTTGCGACCGATGAATTGACTTCGTACACACCGGACCCGTCGGCTACGGATGTGGCGTATCTGATGACCGACGACTTTGAAGCGATCACAACGGCGCTGATCGGGTCGGGTGACCTGGTCGGCGGTCTTTGGGCGACGGGGGTGGCGCAATGGCCGATCACGCTGGACGCGGCCGACCCGTTGGATGCGGAATTGGTGAGTTTTCAGTTAACGCTGGATGCGGGGTTGCTGTCTGACACGTCGGTGAACGCGGTGTCGTTGCGGGACTAGTTGAGAAAGTCGAGGCAAGAACGTGCATATAGCGGAGAGCCCAATTGATAATCCGTCCCACGCCCGGAAGGCGTGGGCTTTGGCGGCGCACTTGCAATCACGCACGTGCCCTATCTCGTATATACATCCGCGCGAGCGTGGCGTGGCGATGCTGTTGGTGCTCATAGCGGTTGCTGTGGCGACGATCTTGTCGATGTCGTTCCTGGCGTCGCAGGCGACTTCCCACGGCGTGGGTCAGAACGTCATCAAGCACGCGGAGGCGAGGTCGGTCGCCGAATCCGCTTTAGAAATCGGGATCAAGTATGTCCAGACGGACCCCGACTGGCGTACCACCAAGGCCCACGGCCAGTGGGTCACGAACCAGTCTTTTAACGGCAGGTCATTTGATCTCTACGGCTACGACGGGCTTGACACGGACGGCGACGGCGTGGTCGATGACACCGACGGCGATCTGGCTGACGACGCGAACGATCCGATCACGCTTACGGCGATCGCTTACTACGACGGCGTCAGCCACACCGTCCACGCGGTGGTGACACCGGGGTCGACAGAGACGACGTTGGATGTCCTGATGGTGGTCGACAACGATGCGAGCCTGACAGCACAGGAGACCGCCAAGCAGGCGCTGCTGGAGTCATGGGGCTATTCCGTGATCCTGATATCGGACCACGCTTCACAGGCCGACTTCGACCTGGCGTTCGGTCAGGCCGATGCGGCGTACCTGACCCGGGAGGCGTCGGCGTTTACCGTGAGCTCGAAGCTCGTCAACGCCTCGATCGGTGTGGTGTACGGGTTGAGCACGATGTCCATCAACTTTGGCTTAGGGACCAGTGGGGGCTTCACCTGGAACAACCAGATCGACATCACCGACAACAGCCACTACATCACTTCGCCGTTCTCGACAGGGTCTTTGACGATCGGGTCCAGTTCAGTTCATCAGCATTACATCAGTAGCACGAACCCGGCTGGGGTGGACACGCTCGCCGAGCGGATGTCCAGCAGCAGCGACGCGCTGATGGTGGTGGAGGCCGGCGGGGCGATTAACGGCGGGGGGGCCGCGGCCGGTCGGCGGGTCAAGCTGCCTTGGGGCGGCAGCGGGTTCGACATCAACGATCTGAACGACGACGGTGAGACGATCCTGAAGCGATCGTTGGAGTGGGCCGGGGTATCGAGTGTGTCGGGGACTGTTTATGACTACGC
>JAJDCT010000402.1 GCA_029260695.1 Phycisphaeraceae bacterium | reverse complement strand
GGCCCGACACCCAGACGAACGGCCTGCGCCGCAAGCAACATCGACAGAGCCAACGCCGACAGCGTCAGCAGCAGCAGACGCCTGTGAAACATGCTGGGTATGTTTTTGCGGAGCCTGCCTCGCATAGCCCTGATCGCCCTGTGGTAGCCTTGAACCCTCTGAAGTATGGTTATCGGCTGATTGTAGGACTATCTGGATATTGCCGCGTGAGGTGGGGCTGGGGCATGGCCGAATGCTGGATGGCATCGGGGTGTTGCTGGGGATTGATCTGTTGAGCGGACACGCGGATCTGAGATCCGCCGCTAAACGGCGTGTCGTTATGTGAGATGTGGTTTACTGTGCGGCTTTGAGCATGGCTTTGGCGCGGTCGAGGTCGCGTTGACGGCGTTTGGCCTGGGTGGGGTTCTGAGGCTCAAAGGCTTCGGCTTCTTTCAGCGCGGCCTGGGTTTCTTCGATGTTGATCTTTGCGGTGGGGATGGCTTCATCGGTCAGCAGTGTCAGGCGGTCACCCTTCATCTGGGCGAAGCCGCCGCCGATGAACAGCCGCTCAGTGCCGCCCTGGGTTGAGTCGAGCCGCATGGAGCCGAAGCCCAGCTTGACCAGCAGCGGGGCGCGTTGCTTGAGCAGGCCTATCTCACCGTCCCAAGCGGGGATGACGGCGGCGGTCACGTCCTGGTCCAGGACCTGGCTGTTGGGGGTGATGACGGTGCAGCGGAAGGTTTTCTCGGCCATGTCGTCGCGTCTCCGGGGTCGACCACGCTGATGGCGTGTCGGTGTCGTTTTCAGGGGCCGTATCGTAGGCCCGGGCCTGGGGGTGTCAAACCCGGGGAGGTGCAGGCTCAGGGAGAAAGTGGCTTGTCGGTCAGCGTGACTTCATCGTCGTAGACCCTGCGTTCCCAGCCGGTGACCACCCCCTGGTCATCCATCAACGGGAAGATGTAGACGGGGGTCAATACCGCCTGCCACTGGCCAGAGGGGTCTTGGGTCACGTTGACCTCGACGTGCCCGTAGTGCTTGCCGCCTGAGACCAGGCGTTTGCCGTCCCAGACTTCGGGGGCGTCCTGGTCTGCCAGGAAGACCTGGTACTTATTAGCACCGAGCCCCTTGAAGCGGCCACCGGGTCCTAAGAATGGGCCGCGCAGTCCGTCTCCTGCGATCCCGACATCCAGGACGTGCAGATCGTGTGGCCGTGTTTGGGGAGTTTGCTCGGCTCCGTCGGGAAGGTCTCCGGGGAGTTGCTCGGCCCCCCCGCGGATTACGGAGTGCTCGTACATCTCGTCGTGGCCTGCGAATACTGCGTCGACGCCGTATCGGATGAATAACGGTGTGAGTACACGCATCGGGATGCCAGATTGTTTGTCCTGGCCGTGTCGATGTCCTTTGTCGCCGGCTGGGAACCCGTGGGGGCCGACGGAGTACGGGACGTGGTGGAACTGGACAAAGGTGAAGGCGCTGCGTTTTTGTGCGTCGGCGAGCTGCTCTTCGAGCCAGCGGTATTGATCCGAGCCGGGGTTGAAGTCGTGCCCGTGATCTCGAGCTTTCAGATGCCAGTTGGTGTCGCGGTCTGTCGAGTCGGGCAGGCCGTTGGTGCTGTCGAGGCTGATGAGTGTGATCGAGCCGAAATCCAGGCGGTGGTAGCCCTGTGGCGGGCGGTGTTCGTTTGGCTGGGTGGCGAAGTAAGTGCGGAACTTGGCGTTGGCGCGGTGGTGTCCTTGGTCAGTGAAGCGACCGAAGTCTTTGGGGCCGCCGTAGGCGTCGTGGTTGCCGGGTGCGGCGACGATGGGGACGGAGCCGGCGAGGCAACCGAAGTCGCCGCTGAGGTGACGCCAGAACTCATCCCAGTCGCGTTGCTCGCCACCGGATTGTGCGATGTCGCCTGCAAAAGCGAGGAAACCAGGGGATCGCTCCTGGATCACAAGCAGGTTCTGTCTAAAGCCCTCGGTCTGATCGGCGATATAGACACGGTCTTGATCCCCGCCGGGCTCGGGCCACTGGGTTGGTTTGCCGGTCGATTCCGGTTCCGTCTCGCAATCGGCGAATATGATGAAACGCACCGCAGTGTCGGGCGGGGGTGAGGCCGAAAGTGTTGCTTCGTGGGTTTCATCTCCCTGCCTAACCACATAAGTATCGCGGCTCCCGGGGGCGAGGCTTGGTACGCGGATCATGTGTTTGTACGGAGCGTCGGTGTGTGCGTTAGAGTCCAACAGCTCTAGCTCTGCCGGGTGGTATGTCAAAGCTTCTGTTCGGCTCGGTGTGGAGGCAAACGTACTCACGCCACCGGTCGATTCAACCGTGAGCGTGCCGGACGTGTCGTCATCGGAAAACCAGACGACGGTGACGGCGTTGGGCTCGGGGGCAAGCAGGTAAGGCTTGACCCTGAAGCCTGCCATCGACGACGGGGCTGTGAGGTGCGCCAATACCAACGCCGTAACGCCGGCCCAAACCCGTACGATTTCTACTCGAACCATGGTGGCTCCTCAACCATAATCTAGTGAACAAAGTATACGCTTGCAGTCAAACGTGTCTAACGTCGAAAACACTAACCTTCACACTCCCACCGCTTGCGGCAGGTGGGCTTTCAGGTAAGCCCCGGTGTAAGACCCATCGGTCGCTGCGATGTCTTCCGGGGTGCCGGCTGCGACGATCATCCCGCCGCGGTCGCCGCCCTCGGGGCCCAGGTCGATCACCCAGTCTGCGCACTTGA
>JAJDCT010000401.1 GCA_029260695.1 Phycisphaeraceae bacterium | reverse complement strand
CAAGGACAAGGTCGCGCGAGGCCTCCCCGCGTCGGTCGGGTTGTACACCTATCCGCTACTCCAGGCCGCCGACATCCTCAGCGTCAACCCGGACCTCGTACCCGTCGGCAAGGACCAGGTCCAACACATCGAGATCACACGAGACCTAGCCCAGAAATTCAACAACGCCTACGGCGATGTCTTCAAGATTCCAGCGTACAAGCTCCGCGATGACGCCGAGGTTCTGCCGGGCGTCGACGGGCAGAAGATGTCTAAGAGCTACGGCAACGACATCGACCCCTTCATGGATGAGAAACCACTTCGTAAGCGGATCATGAAGATCAAGACCGACTCGACCCCGGTGGACGAAGCCAAAGCCCCCGAAGCCTGCACGGTCTTCCAGATCTTCCGCGGCCTCGCCGGCCGGGACGACCCGCGCACACTCGAACTCGCCAACCGCTACCTCGCACCGGGCATGGGCTACGGCGACGCCAAGCAGGCACTCTACGAACTGATCTTCGACCACTTCGCCGACGCACGTAAACGCCGCGCCGAGTTGATGAACGACCCCGGCTACGTCGACAAGGTCCTCAAAGACGGGACCGCCGCGGCGCAGGTGAAGATCACGGAAGTGACGGCGCGGGCGCGTCAGGCGGTGGGGCTGTGACTGGCTCCTGATCGTAGTTTTTTTGATCAGGCGGATGCCGAACTATTCTGCGCGCGCGCCCGTCGCGACCTGCCCGGACTCTGAGGTGATGGAGGCGAGACCTTCCAGGTCGACGAACTGGTGGATCACCTTCTGGATGTTGTCTTCGCCCTTGAGCGTGTCATCGTCGACGACGAAGGTGATCAGGAAGTGGCCGGCCCAGACCCAGATGCTGCCATCGCTAAGCGACTGGATCGGGTACTTGCCATCCAGCAGTTTCTCGCGGTGGTAGTCTTCGATCTCGTCAAGCGAGCGGATGCGGATATGTGCCCAGGCGATCTGCTTGCCGTCACTGTCCTGCCAGTGGCTTGCGCCGAAAGCCATGTGAACGGTGGCGTTGAAGTGCTGGATCGTCGAGCCGGGGTACGTTGATTCAGGGGGCTTGATGTGTGGGCGGATCACGGCGGCCAAGGCGTCGTTCCCATCCTCGGTAGAGACTTCAATCTCTGTGATGCGTGCTTTGAAGGGGGCCTGGATCGTCTGGATCTTCGCCGTCAGTTTATCTATCCGTGCCTGGAGCTTCTTTCGGTAAACGTCGCGTTGGGCATCGGTCTTCAATTGGCTGGCTTCCAGGATCAGGGTCAGGTCGCGGATACGCCGCTGGGAGTAGGCCAGTGACTTCTTGGAGCCGTTACTGGCTTGTATACGCTCAATGGATTTTGCTTGCTGACTGATGGACCCGGCAAGCTCATCCAGCTGCGCCTGGGTCTTGGGCTCACCGTTGAGTTCATAGAGCGCCAACTCGCACGCGCGCTGCTCGTCGCTCAGGTCGCCGACCGCTTCGCGCATCTCGGTGCGGATGGCACCGATCTGCTCGTTGGTCTGGATCGATCGAGCGATGATGGCCCCTTCATCCGATGCCACGGCACTCGCTGCGGACAGCATCACGACAAACAGCGATAGTACGATCGTTCGCATCGACAGGCTCCAGAGGGGGATAGGGATACCCTGACGCTATCGGCACTTGAAACAGGTGGATTAAGCCTTTTCCGGGCCTTGGGCCGCCCTGGCGGGCCCCCTGTGGTACGGGATAGCCTATGAGGAGCCCGAAAAAAACCCGGGCAATGCCGGGCGAATGGGTCGAATCAGGATGGCTGCGGGTAGCCCCGGTGTCAGGCACTCTGCGACAGGCTGCTGATAGCGGTCTGCTGGGCAGTGGTGATGGAGGTGTCGGTAGGCTTGCCTTCCCCGGCGAGCTTCTTCATGAGCATCTGCCAGGTCTCGCGTTCGTACTCGATCAGTGTGATCGCTTCGTCGACGATCCCCGTCTCACGCTTCATGTTGGCGTCGACCAGCAGGCGGTAGACGTAGGTATACAGGGCGGAAAGCCGCTGGCAGAGCTGGGGGTCCGCGTCGTGGTTGAGGCTGGTGGACAGCTCCAGGACGATCTTCTGGGCCCGCATGAGGTTGTTGTAGCTGTCCTCGTAGTTGGTCTTTTCCAGCGAGGCCTTGGCCTGCCGACAGAACTTCAGGGCACCGTCGTACAGCATCAGCCGCAGCTCTTCGGGGCTGGCGGTCATGATCTTGGTCTTGAGGTACGGATTGACCGGCTTCTGACTCATCGCGTAGCTATTCCTTGCCGGCAAAAGTACGGGCCGCCGGTGCCTGTGATATCGGCAAGGGCGCTATGGGTGCGTTAGCTAAGTGCTTTTCACGGCCCGATAAGTGGCGGGGGACCCGCTTTGGATCACCGTTAGTTGTTGTTGAAGCTCACGGGCTGGAAGCTGGACAGTGCGGAGCTCTGCCCCTGGAGCTGTGCCAGGGCGCTCTCCATGGCGACGAATTGGGCTTCAAGCCGGGCTCGCTTCAGCTCTAAAGAGGCGTTCAGTGAGTCGATCCGGTCCTGGTTCAGGCTGATCTGTCTGTCGATCGAGGACACGCGGCTCTCGATGACGCCGGTATCGGTGTCGGTCAGCCGGTCGAGCAGCTCGTCGATGGCCACCCCGACGCCCTTGGCGGTGGTCACGGTATC
>JAJDCT010000400.1 GCA_029260695.1 Phycisphaeraceae bacterium | reverse complement strand
TCTGGCGGGGGGGGGTGAGCCAGGTGTTGAGTTGGGCTTCGATCTGGGTGGGCTCGTCTTTGACGAGTGTGTAGTCGCTGACGGTGTGGCCGGCCCCCCGGAGTAATTCGATGATGGCCTTGCCGCCGGCGTCGGTCTCGGCGATGCGGGTGTCACTGATCGTAAGCACGGCACAGCGGGCGGTTTTCCCCTCGGCGTGTTCACGGTGCTGGTTTGATGAGTCTGAAGTCAAGGCATGATCCTGTTGAGCGGTGAATACGGAAGCATATCACGGGGGGCACGGAGATTCGCAGACACGGAGAAGAAGTGAGGAACAGTGATGAACGCTGATAAACGCAGATAAGAATATCGGGGGTGATCGGTTAAAAACCTATCCGCGTTCATCAGCGTTTATCCCTGTTATAAAGCCTTGTCTGAACCTCTGTGTCTCTGTGGTTTGCCAATGGTCATCCATAAGGTCCGTGTTCGTTGTAAACAAGTTTACACTTCGTCGGCAGCTTCCCGTGCTCGTCGAAGAGCAGCAGTTCGTTGGGGGCATCAGTGTTCAACCAGGGCTCGGGGAGGTAGTAGGCTTGCTGGGGCGGGACCGTCTTGCCTTTGGCGGTGGCGACCCAGTACCGGCCGACGTTGTGGCCGTTGAGGTAGATTTGGCCCTTACTCATGCCGACGGGTTGCAGCCACAGCGGGGCATCGGTGTGTTTGACGGTGAACGAGGCGCGGAACCAGGCGGGTTGTGCGGGGGAAGTTTTGGGTAGCGCACAAAAAGACGCGCCTCCGCCTTCGGAGGGTTCGCCCTCGCTTTGCGTGGAGGTAGTAGGTGCTTGCGTGTGTGGGGGCTGCCACGGGCGGAAGGCCCAGGGGGCTCGCTTGTCGCTGACGGTGTCGGTGACTCTGTAGAAGCGCAGGTGCCTGACCGGATCGACGCCATCGGGCATCGGCTCGTAGAGCGCGAGAGTGAGGGTGTTCTTGCCGCCCTTGACCGGGCCGACGCCGGGTTCCATAACGATGCGTTTGCAGCCGCCGTTGTATGTGAGGCTGTAGAGCTCGACCGGCTCGCCGTTGATGGTGACGACGCAGTCCATCGGGAGTTGGTCGATGTCGAGGACCATGGGCTTGCGTCCTTCGGGGGTGACGGCCCATGTCAACGCTTGTGCTGGTAGGCGTTCGCCGTGGTGTCGGCCGTAGACAAATCCTTCCAGCTCGAACGGATCGGGCGCGGGTTGTGCTGTGACTTTGGGTTTGGTGAGTTTGACTTGGGAAACCTGGTAGAGCGGGCCGAAGACGCCCTTGGCTTCACCCATGGACTGGCCGAAGTTGAATCGGCCGAGGTTGTCGGCGAGGACGGTGATGTGATCGCTTAGTTTGAGAGCGGCCGGGTTGTTGTCTGCATCGGGGCCCGTGCCGAGGATTTTCTGGAATTTGCCGTCGTGGTAGACGTGCAACCTGTCGGCGGACTCAGGCCAGAGAAGCTTGCCGCTTGTGGGCTTGGCGATGGGTACGCGGTACCACCCGTAGCCCTGGTTTTGCCCCAGTGTTTCGAGGCTTACGGGCCCGTCGATGGCTTCGTAGCCGGTGTTGGTGCCGTCGACGAATGTCTCGAGCGATGCGGTCTGCCATTGGGTGAGCTTGGGCGAAGCGGGTTTGCGTGGTGCGGTTTGTTTTTGTTTTTTGATTTTTCCGTCGGTCGTGATGTGGTAGAGCGTTGGCCAGCCGTCGAGCGGGCTTGGTTCGCCATCATTGCTGATTTCGGCGGCACCGATGACAAGGCCATCCTCGACCGGGTACGCGGCGTCGACCTGTTGCTCGTTGAGGATGACTAGTGTCAGGCCGTCTATTTTTTCGGTAACGGGTATTTTGCCTTTGCCGGCAGGGATGTTGACGCGGATGAGTGAGCCATCGATCGAGACGAGCCCCAGTGCCCCAGCGGGGCCGAAGAGCACGAGCAGGCGTCCGCCGATCAGCGCGAACGGGTGCAGGTTGGTGTAATCGAGCACGGCCGAGTTGCCCAGGCGTGTATCTAATAGCAGCCACGAGGCGCGGCCTTTACCTAGCGGTACGGGCAGTGTCTGGCCGTCCGGCAGCAGCAGGTCGACCTGCTTGGTTTTGTCGTGTTTGCCACGGAGGATGAACACGACGTCGCCACGCTCACCGCTTAGGTGGGTGACGGCGGGGGGGTGGTCATCGCCCTGCGGTGCGATCGTGGTGTGGGGCGGGTCGGTCGACAGGTTGGCGAACACCTGGTGGAACTGGCTTGCGAATGTGGCGATACGTTTGACGGCGTGGTACTTCTCGCCGCGTCCACCGGCCTCAAAGAGCGGGGCGTCGTAGTCGTAGCTGGTGGTGAAGAAGCTGGACCCGTCCACGTTGCGCCCGCCGTTGAACGCGAAGTTCGTCCCGCCGTGGAACATGTATAGATTGAACATGGCGCCCACACTCAACACGCCAGCCAGTCGGTGCAGCACGTCCTGGGCAGAGTCATCCGTGTTGTGCGGTTTGTCCCAGGAATCGAACCACCCGGTCCACAGTTCGCTGACGATCCGTGGGGCATCGGGCTTGACCACAGCCAGTTGCCGCATGTCGGCGGGGAGGTGGTGCTTGGCGTTCCAGGTGTCGATGGTCCCGTCGACGGACTGCCAGAGGTTGTTGCAGTTGATGATCGGGACGGTGCAGCCGTGCTCTTGCAGATGGCGTACGCCCTCAAGCAGATAGCTGTCGTGTTGGTCGGGGTTGGAGCAGAACCATTCGTTCTCTGCCTGCATGAGGATGATCGGCCCGCCGCCTTCGCCTCGATATCCGCTGTCATCGAGTTGTGTGGCGTCGGCTTGGTTTGACTTGCTTGAGGCAGACGTCGAAGAAACCTGCAGGTCGCGGACCTGCTTCATGACCTCCCCGATGTAGCGTGCGGAGGCTTCGAGGAAGGGGCCGTTGGCTTGTCGGAGCTTGATGCCGTCCAGTGTGTTCAGCCAGGCGGGCAGGCCGCCGAAGTCCCACTCAGCACAGACGTACGGCCCGGGGCGGAGGACGCAGAACATGCCTTCTTCGCCGACTATTTGGACAAATCGGCGCAGGTCCAGGTCACCCGTGAAGTCGAACTCACCTGGGCTGGTTTCGTGCGCGTTCCAGAAGACGTAGGTCTCGATGCAGTTGAGCCCGGCCTGTTTGGCGGCGCGGATGCGTTTGCGCCAGAGCTGGTGGGGCGTGCGTGTGTAGTGGATCGCGCCGCTGACCAGCCAGACGCGTCGGCCATTAAGGGTAAAGCACTGCCCGTCGTAACTGATGCTTGCCATGGTCGGGTCACCCGATCGGTTTGGCGCTTTGCCGGTGGCGCGCTAGGCGGTGGTGATGCGCCGGGGGTATACCGGGGGGCACCGGGGGGCCGGGGGTGCGGCCGGGGTGTCAGGGGGAGGTCGTGTCGGACAACGGATTCTCGAACACGGCGCGTACCGGGATAAGGCCGAACTGTGCCAGTCCGATGAACGGCTGTGCGCCCAGGGCCGAGAGGTTTTCTCCGTTGAGGTTGCCCGCGTCGGCGCCGGCGAGGGCTTCCTGGATCTGCCAGACCGGGTCCGGTGCGTGAAGCGGCGTGACGATGTCATCACCCATCGGGGGGTTGCCCATGTAACCAGGGTTGTGTGTCACCGAGCCGTCGGTGGGTGTGACGAGGATGGTCGGCCAGCCCGCGCGGTCCATGTCGATCGGGGTTGTCTGGAATATCTGTGTATCAGGTGTATCCGGTGCGTCGGGCGTCTCTACGGTGTCGACCGGGTCAACCGTTGGCTCCACCTCGATGTCGATTTCATCCTCTATGGGCACCACCTCGGCGATGTGTTCGTTGGGTATCGCAGGCGGGGTCATGTCCGGGGTCACCTCGGTAGTTTCCGGGGTGTCTTGCGCCTGTGTAGCTGGGGGAGCGGTGCCCTCCGATGCCATGCCGGGCCGGGCGATCAGCAGCAGGCCGGTCGTTGCGATCAGGAAGAAACGGGTTGCAGTTGTGTAGGTCATGGTCGGGTTCCTTGCGGCAAGTATAGGCCACTATACCAGCGGTCGGTGGGGCCGGAAACTATATTTTGGCTGGGTGTCCGAGCGTGAGCGGGGTGTGCGCCTATAATCCGGCCATGAATCCACTCGTTATCAGTTGTTCTTTGAACCCTGACAGCCGCTCGTCTGGGCTTGCCCGGCACGCACACGGGGCTTTGAAGATGAGGTCCGAGGGTGCGGGGTTGATCGATCTTCGTGAGTCGCCGTTACCGATGTGTGACGGGGGGCCGTCGTATCAACACGAAAACGTCGCGCCACTGGCCGCCGCTATTTCCGGTGCCGATCCGATCCTGCTGGCGGTGCCGGTCTATAACTACGACGCCAACGCGGCGACCAAGAACCTGATCGAGCTGACCGGGCGGGCGTGGACCGGGAAGGTGGTCGGGTTCCTCTGTGCCGCCGGCGGGCAGGGCAGCTACATGTCGGTGATGTCGCTGGCCAACAGCCTGATGCTGGATTTCCGATGCCTGATCGTGCCTCGGTTTGTTTACGCGACCGGGGATCACTTCAACCAAGACGGGTCGTTGAATGAAACGATCGCCCGGCGTGCGGACGAGCTCTGCGAAACCGCGGCGGGCTTGGCCGAGGCTTGGGGACAGGCCCAGGCGCCGGCCGGCCGTGTCGAGTCCAATTGACCCCAAGGTAGTGCTCAGGTGAATTCACGGCGCCACATCAGATCGTAACTGGGCTCGAGCATCCCCACTAATCGAATAGCATTTATCTCGTTCGCCGCCGACTAACAGGCAGCGTAATCCGCCTTGTGTTACACGGCGGCTATTGAAACCAAGACGCTATACGAATGACGGAACCGCCCTCGAAGCCTTCAAGGCTGAGGGGCCGGGGTTACGGGTGTGACTGGGGCTGGGGTTGGGGCTTTTGGCGCTTTGCCGAAGTCCTCCTCTTGCCGGTAGCAGGTCATCAGGACACCGAACCAGATCACGGGCCCCAACATCTCCAGTAGTTCTTCCAGAGCCATGCCGTAGACATAAGGGTAATAGGTCGGCCCCTTGCGCCAATCACGCAGCGGCGGGGCGTTCTCTAACCCCTCAGTAAGCTTGGCCTCCTCCAAGGCGAGGGTTTCAGCTTCGTAGCGGTATTTGGCGGTGAGTGTCTCCATACCCACGGCGCCGCTTAGGAAGACCATCACCCCCACGGTCATGCCCAGTACGAGCCTGCTGGAAACACGCCAGAGCTGCCACAGGATCGCGCAGGTGACCAGCAGAGCCGGTGGCAGCCAAAGCAGGATCCACCGAGCATGATGGAGCGAGCCCTGCAACTGGGCTCGCCTGCCGATCCGTTCGTGCAACATGCAGCTCTCGTCGATCGACAGGAATAAAAAACCCGCAACCAGCGTCCACCAAGCCAGGCGTTCTTTCCACACCGCGTCTCTTCGGCTGCGGGCAACAAGCCAGGTCAGACCCCCGGAGGCCGTCAGCATGAGTGCGGACCACCACGTGGGCAGACTCCCCTCACGATCCACGCTGAAAAGATTGACGATTGTTTCCCAGCCGTGTGTGTGTTGGGCATGCATCAGATTGACGAACAGGCTCACCAGCGACAACACCAGCGTGCAGGCGAGCATCGCGAGGATCAACCTGACCGGCCGTATAGAGATCGCGAACATAACGGGGCCGCGGGCCCGGGCCGGTTGTTTTCTTGTCCGTGAGATAGGGTCAACATCGCTCAATGACTTGCTCTGTGTAGGTGAGGGGTCGCCAGAGAGTATATGTCACTCCGAGTATTTGGATAGTTAGGACGAGGTGTGTCGGCTGTGTTGACGCAGTGCCAGCGGTAAATCATTTCCGTGACACACAGGATTAAAAT
>JAJDCT010000399.1 GCA_029260695.1 Phycisphaeraceae bacterium | reverse complement strand
TCAACCCGGTCTCCTCGTGGATCTCACGGACCGCACAGGTAGTCGGGCTCTCGCCGAGCGACTGCTCGAGCTTGCCGCCGACCGGTGAGTACAGGTCCTGGTTGGGCGGGCGCACCCGGTGCAGCAACAGCAGCCTGCCCTCTTCATCAAACAGGTAGCACAACACAGCGATCTTGTATGGCAGGGGGTCTGACACGCGACGGATCATAACAATAATCGGCCGCCGTATAGGGCTGTAGCCGTGCGCCCCCACTTGGTAACCCTTGTTATGGCACGATGCGGCCGATTCGAATTCAAAAACTTTGTTACTTCGCTGAAACCCATTGATCCCGCAAGTAAGACCCGTTAGCTTGAAATGCTCATTTACCTATATAGAACAACCCCGGAAAGAGGCAACTCATGACTCCTATCACCCGTCGTCTGGCCGCCTTGTCGGCCCTGATCGCATGCGTGCTGATCTCGTGTTCATCCGTCACCGCGGGGCAGTCCCCGGCAACCCAGAGCCAGACACCCGTAACCAAGCGCCCGTTCGTCACGACCCAGGACGGGCGGTGGATCGGCAACGCGATCTGCTACGGACCTCACCGTGACGGCCAGAGCCCCGAGGGCACTTCGCCCAACCGCGAGCAGATGCTCGAAGACCTGCTGATCATCAGCAAGCACTGGTCGATGCTGCGGATGTATGGCTCGCGTGGTGCATCTGAGGAGGTCTTGAGCCTGATACGCGACGAAGGGCTGGGCCTGAGGGTCGTGCTAGGCGCGTGGGTTTCGACCGAGACCCAGGTGGATGACCAGGGACAGGTGGTCGAAAAAATCGCGGACGTAATGGCGGCGAATCAGGCGGAGGTCGATACGGCGGTCCGGTTGGCCAACGAGTACCCCGACATCGTCGCCGCGATCACCGTCGGCAACGAGTCGCAGGTGTCCTGGAGTTTCCATAAGGTCCAGCCCGCTGTATTGATTGGCTATATCCGTCAGGCCCGCGCCGGTGCCGAGGTGCCCGTGAGTACGGCCGATGCCTTCTCCTACTGGATCAAGCCCGAGAGCAAGGCCGTCGCCGACGAGGTTGACTTCATCGTCACGCATATTTATGCCATGTGGAACCAGCAGTCGTTCGAGGACGCGATGGCATGGACGCAGGAGCAGTACGGCCTGTGTGCCAAGCAGCACCCCGGCCACACGCTGGTGATCGGCGAGGCCGGTTGGGCCACCCGCAAGAACGACCAGGGCGACCAGGGCAAGTTTATTACAGCCGAGGCCAACGAAGACCTGCAGACACGGTTCTATCGCGACTACATCGCTTGGACCACCCGGGAAAGCATCCCGAACTTCTACTTCGAAGCGTTCGATGAGAATTGGAAAGGCGGCGACCACCCCGACGAGGTCGAGAAGCACTGGGGCCTGTTTAACGCGGACCGTACACCCAAAGCGGTGTTGCAGTTGCAGAAGGACGAGTAGGTTTACGGGTGCGGGGTGCAGCCGGTCGGGGCCGACCGGGCTAAACCAGAAAAACTTATGCGCCCTGCTTAATTATTCCTTGTCGGGGACGGTCGTGGGGTCGGGGCGGTAAAGCCTGGTGTCCAAGGCCCAAATCTTTTCGGTGAAGTCGCCTCCGAGGTCGGCCGGCTTGCCGCTATCGCCACGGGCTGCGGTGACCGCCATGTTCAGCTTGGCGTCAAGATTATCCAGCAGGCTGATAGCGATCGCCTCGGGGGTCGCGGGGATCTTCAATGCACCGAACTCGGGCACGCCGTGGTGGGAGAGGATGATGTGTGTCAGCACTTTTTGGATCGCGTCGGGAACCTTAGTACCCGCCTCTTCACAGGCCTTGACCTTTTCCTGCAGCCAGATCGCGCCCCGGGCGATGTGACCGACAAGCTGGCCGTCATCGGAATAACCAAACCCATTTTCCCAGGTCAGCTCATCACACTTGCCCAGATCGTGCAGGAACAGCCCGAATATCACGATGTCGCGGTTAAGTTTCGGATGCAGCGGGCAGAACACATCCGCCAGCTTCATCAAGCCCAGGGTGTGTTCGAGCAGCCCGCCGAGGTAGGCGTGGTGCAGCGTCATCGCGGCCGGGGCCTTGCAGAACTTGTCCATCAACTCGCCGTCTTCGAGGTAGCGGTTGGCAAGCTCCTTGATCGCCGGGTGCTCTAATGACTGTAGGAAGCGGAGCACCTGCGCGAACATGTCGTCGATGTCGTATTCCGTTGAGGGAAGAAGCTCTGTGAGGTCCTGGGCGCTGGGCTCGTAGGGCCGGATATCCTGGATGATGATCTGCATCTCGCCCTGGTAGGGCTGGGTCTGCCCGGCGATCCACACGAACCCATCCGTCGGGAGCGCCTGGAACTGCTCCTCAGAGGTGTTCCACATCCGCCCGGGGGTCCGCCCTGTCTTGTCAGCCAGCAGGCACTTGATGAAAGGCTTGCCGTTCTTGGTCTTGCCCAACTGGCAGTTCTGCACCGCGAACACCCCGTCGAGGTTCTGCGCCGCTTTAAGGTCACGGATATAGACACGGTCAGACACGGGCGATTCCTTCCAATGGGGTGGGCGGTTTCAAGCGAGCCGGGCATGATAGCCGCCCGCGTATCCGGGGGCGAACCGGGGATAAACAGCACATGAACCGCCATGGCGCAGAGGACGCCAAGGAAAGCAACGGGAGAAATGACTCGGATGGATCGGATGCAAACGAATGGGATAGCAAGACCGAGGTATCAAAGGTTATTCAGAGATGCGTAAACGGATCGTCTGCAAAGCGGTGGCGAGTCGGGATGTGGGGGTATTGCTCGTTGAGCCAGGTGGCGAGGGTACGCATGCCGTCTTCTTCGCTGCCTTGGTGGCCGGTAACGATCAGGCCCAAGGGACGGTTGGTGTGTTGGGAGTCGCGGACGTATTCGTTGGTTTCCCACTCGTTGACCTCGCCGCAGATCAGGACGTCGAGGTTGCCCTCGGCGAGGAAACCGATCTGGGGTTTGCCGCCCCACGCGCCGGGGAGCAGGCCGACGGTTTTGCAGGGCATGTCCGCGTCGCCGACGTGGCGTATGGCTTTCAGGCGCAGGTGCTCTTTGCAATGTCGGACGAGGTCGGCGAGCGTTGTCTGTGGGATGTGACAGGTTCGGCCATCGTCGGGGTCGATCATCGCGGTCCAGCCGAGCCGGTCGACTAGGCCGGTGAAGATCGGATCAGGGACGATCTTGTGGATGTGGTCGTGGTAGCGCCAGACGGTGATGCCGTGTTTGTCCAGCAAGGCGCGTTTGTGTTGGTAGACGTTGTCGTTTTCGAGCCAGTCGGTCTCATCGCCGTGGCTGTAGAAAGTAGGCTCGTGCGTGATGATGAAATTGGCAGAGAAGGCTCGGTTATGGATGGCCCAGTCTATGACTTTCGTGGTCGCCATGAACGTGGTGACGATGCCACGGACGGGCTGGTCGGGGTCGCCGACCTTGATCGTATCGACCGTATCCTGGATCGGCTCGACGTTTGCGTGATCGAGGATCAGGTCGATCACGTCCTGGACGGTGACGGGCGAGGGGGCCGGGGCTTGATTGGCGGTGTTGGCCTGCGCCAGCGCTGCGATCCCGCCGACCATCAGGGGTGCAGTCTTCAGGAAGTCACGCCGTTGGATGAGTTGTTTGTCAGACATGTTGACTCCGGTGTGAGGGATAAGTGAGGGAATAATGGATAAACCGCACAACTGAGTATACCCGGCAAGGATCGTAAACCGCTGAGGCTGGTCCGGCAGGGTGATCCCGGCGTAAAGCGGCGTTACCATAGAGAAATGAAACACGTGCAATCGATACTGTGGCTCGGGTGTGTGGGCATGTCGGTGTTGGGTGGCGGGAAGGCGGTTGCGCAAAACGCCGACCCGGACACTTTATTCTTGACATGGTTCGGTGATCCGACGACGTCGATTGTGGCGCAATGGTTAGAAGAAGGCGAACCGTTACCGTTGGCTGATGGTGCGTCGGATGAGGTGCCCGGGTTTGATGTGCCGGGTATGTACGGTGTCAAGATCGACGGCAAGACAGATGACTGGGACGGCGGGGGCTTTGAGGTCGGGTTCCTCGCGGGAGCGGATGGCGAGGTTTATGAACCGGCGGACCTGAGCGCTAAGGCGAAACTGGGCTGGGACAGCCGCGGCCTGCTGGTCTTAATCGAGGTGCGTGACGATGTGGCGGATGAATCGGATGATCCCGAATCGCTGTGGGCTGCGGACTCAGTAGAGGTATTCATTTCCACGGGTGTGGGTTCGGACCAACGGTACCAGGTTCTGGTCGCGCCCGGCGCAGATCAGAAGCGCGGCGGTGCGCAGCGATGGTTCTACGACTATCGCCGGGATCGTGCGAGCGGAGATCTGGAGGCCAAGAGCGCATGCGCAGTGATCGAGGGTGGGTATGTGATTGAGATGTTGCTGCCGTGGTCGAATCTGGGGATCGACCCAGGAACCTTCGCGGATGGTGGTGAAGTGGCGTTTCAATTCTATATGAACGATAGAGATGCGGGCGAGAAGACCAAGGGTATCTGGTGGCATAAAGATCGGGATGCGCACGAGCAGCCCGAGTCGATGTATAAGCTGCGTTTAGCGGATCACGCCGGGCCGAAGTCGGTTGCGAGGGCCCAGGTCAGCCGTGACGATCGGGAGGCGGAACTGGTGGTGTGGGCTGGCGCGGCATTGTCGGGCCAAGCGATCACGGCAAAGAGCGGTGACATAGTAATCGGCGAAGGTGTGTTGGAGTCGGCCGATGGGCGTGCGATAGGAACGGTACGGCTTGACGCTCCGCCGGAGGGGACGCGGTGGGGGAAGGTAAGCGCGTATGTGGGCGGGGAGCGGGTGGCGTTTGCCAGGCCGATGAAGTGGATGTCGGTGCGTCGGCCTGAATCTATGCCTGTTTCTATTGGAGCCTTCCACGGGATAGAAGATGAATCAAACCGGCCGCTCAACGCGACCAAGACAACACAGATTCTTCCTTTCGGGGATTACAGCGGGCTGTTCGTACATCGCGCCACATTCGATGGACTGCAACCCGGTGGCGAGTACGTCTTGCGGGTCGGCGGGACAGATGCGATTCCGCACCGTTTCCGCACGGCCCCGGCGACGTTGGATAAGCCGCTGGTCTTCGTCACCGGCGGGGACGTGGGGACCAGTGAGTACGTCAAAGATCTACACCGCCAGGCAGCGCAGTGGCACCCGATATTCGGTCTGATCGGCGGGGACTGCGCTTACGCCAACGGGCGTTCGCCGCACCTCTGGGTTCAATTCCTACGGCTGTGGCGTGAGAACATGGTGGACCCCGATGGGCGGCTGATCCCGATGCTGTGTGCGATCGGGAACCACGAGGTCGATGGGAGTTGGGGGCAGACGCGTGTGCAATCGCCGCTGTTCCTGGCGTTGTTCGACGGGCTGTACCCTGAAAACACCTACGCGACGATCGACTTCGGCGATTACCTGTCACTGGTCTTGCTGGACTCGGGGCACGTCAGCGCGCACGGCGGCAATCAGACGGACTGGCTGGGCGAGGCGTTGGCTGCTCGGGTTGATCGGCCGCATCTATTCACCGCCTACCATGTGCCGGCGTACCCGTCGCACCGGGAGTTCGAGGGCACATACAGTGAGTTGGCGCGTCGGCACTGGGTGCCGTTGTTTGATCGCTACGGGGTGGATGTGTCTTTCGAGAACCACGACCACACCTACAAACGCACGCATCGTTTGACCGGCGGCGAGCCAGACCCGGAAGGTGTCCTGTACCTGGGCGACGGCTGCTGGGGCGTTGTGCCCCGGACGGTGGCGACGCCGGAGCAGAGGCCTTACTTAGAAAAGACGGCCTCCACGCGGCATGTCATCCGGGTGACGCTAGACGGTGACGAGCGGGATTTTTTAGCGGTGGATGATCAGGGACGGGTGATTGATCGGTATCCCACGGAATGAGACGGGCAGATTAACCGGGGATCTGGTGTGCGAACTTCTGCTTGAATTCATCGAGTGATGAGATGCCATCGGGGAGGGTGGCTTCGTCGATGAGGAGGATGGGTATGCCATCATTGATGGGGTAGCGCAGGCCACCGACCTCGGCGACCAATTCGTTGCCCTGCTGTGTCAGACCCGATCGCGTCAGGGGGCAGCGAAACACACTCAAAACATCGGCGTCGATGGGGGTTGCGTCACTCATATCACGCATCTTATCAGAGGTTCTCTTCTTTGACGCGCTGGATGTCTGCGCCCAAGGCCTGGAGGGTGATTTCCATGCGTTCGTAGCCGCGGTCCAGGTGGTAGACGCGGTTGATGGTGGTGGTGCCTTTGGCGGCGAGCCCAGCCAGGACGAGCCCGGCGGAGGCGCGGAGATCGGAGGCCATGACCGGTGCGCCGATCAGTTCACGGACACCGGTGACGACGACGGACGGGCCGTTGCGTGTGAGGTTGGCGCCCATCCGCAGGAGTTCTGCGACGTGGAGGAAGCGGTCGGGGAAGATCTTCTCGGTGATGGAGCTGTTCCCGTCCGCCAGGCAGAGCAGTGACATGATCTGTGCCTGCAGGTCGGTGGGGAAGCCGGGGTGTGGCTGAGTGAAGACCTGGACGGGCTTGAGGGTGTCGGCTGTGTTGACGGTGACGGAGCCGCGGTGCCGGTCCACGGGTTGCCCGTCGGTTGTGACCGGTGCGACTTCGACGCCGATGGCATTAAGTCGGTCCAGCGCTGCGCCTAGAGCATCGGTGGGGAAGTTATCGAGCCTGATGTTGCTGTGAGTGATGGCGGCGGCGCAGACGTAGGTGCCGGCCTCGATGCGGTCGGGGATGACGCGATGATCTGCGCCGGAAAGCTCATCCACGCCGTCAATTACTAAACGGGGGGAGCCTGCGCCTTGGATCTTCGCGCCCATCTGGGTGAGCAGGTCGGCGAGGTCTTCGATCTCCGGTTCGCAGGCGGCGGACTCGATGACGGTCTGGCCTTTGGCGAGGACGGCGGCGCACAGGACGTTGGCGGTGCCCAGGACGGTGGAGCCACTGGGTCCACCCAGGAAGACGTGCCCACCGACGAGCCTGCCTCCCGGGGCGGTGGCGACGATATCACCTGCATCCAGTGAGATCTCTGCCCCTAAGGCACGAAGACCGTGTAAGTGCAGGTCAACGGGGCGGTCACCGATGGCGCAGCCGCCGGGCATGGAGACCCGGGCCTTGCCGCGTTTAGCCAGGAGGGGTCCGAGGACGCAGATGCCGGCCCGCATAGTCTTCACGATGTCGTAGGGCGCTGCGGTCTGGGTCTGATCGGTGGCGTGGATCGTGATGGGTCGGCCCGGGTCGGTGTCGCAGCGATCGGTTTCGCAGCCAAGCGTCCCCAGCAGCCGGGTCATGTTGCGGATATCAGAGAGGTCCGGGACGTCGTGCAGGGTCACGGCCTGATCGGTGAGCAAGGCTGCAGCCATGAGAGGGAGGCTGGCGTTCTTTGAGCCATGCACACGGACGGTGCCTTGGAGTTCTCGGCCACCTTTGATAATAAATGCGTCCATAAATCGGGGCTCGGCTATCGGGGTTTGGGTATCGGCAGGTGGGTGTCGGGTCGTTGCAGGGGTCACACAAGACACTGCGCGGGCGTCATGGTACAACGTGCGCCGATAGGCCACACGGTTGTATCGGCCATTCGCCGCGTGTTTCCTGATCCTTGGAAAACCCCGAACCTTGATCGTGTCAACTCCATGGACCTGAACCAACTGATCCGTAATATCCCGGACTGGCCCAAGCCCGGTATCCAGTACAAAGACATCACACCGCTGCTTCGCGACCCTTCGGGGCTGGCGATGGCGGTCGAGCTGATGGCGAGCCCGTGGCGGGGCAAAGCCGTGGACCTGGTCTGCGGGGCCGAGTCCAGGGGGTTTATCTTCGGGACGGCGATCGCCCAGGCACTCTCGGCTGGGTTTGTGCCGATCCGCAAGCCCGACAAACTGCCCTCCGAGACCCACGCGATCAGCTACGACCTGGAATACGGCAGTGATACCCTTGAAGTCCACACCGACGCGGTCCTCAAAGGCCAGCGCGTGCTGATGGTGGACGACCTCCTGGCGACCGGGGGGACGATGAAAGCCAGCTGTGACCTGATCGGCAAGATGGGCGGGGACATCGTGGGGATCACGGTGTTGATCGAATTGGGGTTCCTGCCCGGCCGTGAGATGGTCAGCGACCACGGCGCGGTCCACGCGGTGTTGACTTATGACGACTAAGCGGCACGGCGATGAATGACGAGCCTGTTTACTGGGGATGTATCAGACGCGACAAGTCACGGCGCTTCGTATGAGTTGACCGATGCAGAAGATCGTAGAATGCTCTACTGAGGATCGTGGCTGACACGATCCATGACGACCTAGCCCATAAAATGCCCGACCTCGGGCCCACCAGACCGTGCCGCATAACTCAAGCCATCATCCTGTCAGCCACGCCTACGCCGGTTACTGGGACCGAAGCCAGTGGCCGCTGCAGGGGCTGTACTTCCTATTGCCATTGCTTGTGCTGTACGAGTTGGGGACGTTCTGGCTTGCGCCGGCGGGCGACCAACGTCTTCCGCCGATCGTCGCCGAGTCTCTATTGGACAAGTGTTTTCAGTGGTTCGGGGTGACGGGGGTTCA
>JAJDCT010000398.1 GCA_029260695.1 Phycisphaeraceae bacterium | reverse complement strand
CAAAGCCGACATCCTCTGGCGCAACAGCAAGGACGGACGCAACACCGCCTGGCAGATGAACGACACCACCTTCCAATCCAGCGCCGCCATCAAGAAAGTCAAAAACCTCGCCTGGAAGATCGCGGGCATCGCAGACTACACCGGTGACGGCCTGGCGGACATCCTCTGGCGTAACACCACCACCGGCGCAAACACCGTCTGGCGGATGAACAACACCACCTTACAAAGCGCAGTCGCACTCCCTTCGGAACTCGATCTGGACAGACACCCCGCCGGCCCGCTGCTGGGCTTGTGGGAGGTGTAATCGGTAACCGATCGCCGCAACAGGACGCCGTTCAAACCCGGATCGCCTTCGACCCGAAGACCAATCCTAAGCCTTGACAACGAATCCTGGCCCCCGTGGGTCCGACCTCACTTATAGTGCGCCCATATCACCTCCAGATCCCGCATCCATACGGTTCATTGATGCCGTGCCTCAGCGCGTTCTCGCAATGGGCCTGACACCCCGCCTTACAACAGGCGAAGAATCTCCTCTAGCCCCGCAGATGCACTGAATAGCAGGCCCAAGAGCCTATCCCCACACCATAAGGTGCCTAGTTTCACTGACCGGAAGAGCCCCCATATGAAACAGTCAATATTTGTCGCTTTTTACTTAATACCTGCAAGGGCACTTCCCCCAGGCCGATAGGCTCATTCGACGAATAAAATCCCGGCTTGCCCAGGGTGGTGTTATAGGACGGACAATGATCGCGGAGGCAACTACGTCACAAGGAGTTAGTTTTGAGTAAGTGGTTATCTCGTCAGGCACAAGCATGCTTCCGTGGCGCATTGCGGTCATTATCACAAACCAACACAAAGGCCTCCCGGCACTCATCAGACAATGATCGCCCTACGTTCCAACCACTTGAACCACGCCTGCTGATGTCCGGCTCAATCAGTTCGCAGTTCGTCTCTGTCGATAACACCGCCGCACTAACCGGATTCACCACCTCCGACCTCGAAGTTACCACCACGAGTGATTGGACCGGCGCTGTCTTGTTGCTGACATTAACTCAGGGCACGATCTATCAGGAGCCGGAGGGGTTCGGCCTAAACGGCTCGACCCTTGGCCCGCCAAACCCCGCAGGGTTCGGTGCGTTCCCCTCCTCGGAGTTTGATACGTCGATAGGCGGCGATGTCAATTCACCTTCGATCGCCGGAGCCGCGGGTGACGTGGGCGGCGACACCCCACAGTTCGACACCAGCGAACTCGACATCAGCTGGTACAACAACGTCACCAATGACATCGGCACCTTTGATATCGCACGGATCACACTTTCCGATGACGCCGTGGGTACCTGGTCCATGAAGTTAACCGCTGCCGGAAGCACCACCACGACGGAATCAGGCTCGATCACAGCCGGAGCTTTCTTGCCCGCTACGCCCCCTGCACCATCACCCCCCCCGGTGTTAGCCGCCGACTTCGTCTCGGTCGACAACTCCTCGGCCCTGACCGGGTTCAACACACACGACCTGCAAGTCACCACCGCTACCGATTGGAAGAAAACCTCCCTCCTGATCGAAATCTACCAGGGATCGATCTATCAGGACCCCAACAGCACGGCGTTCGACGGTGTCTCTGAGTCGCATTCGAGTCTGTTCGGCTCGTTCCCGGCACTAGAGTTCGACACCTACCTCAGGGCAAACGCCACCGTCGTCCAGTTTGGCGGAGCAGCCATCGCCGCCGGAGGCGATTCACCACTATTTACAACCCATGAGATCGACTACGCATGGACGAACCACGTCAGCTCCGATATCGGGACCTTCAATATCGGGCGGTTTACACTGTCTGACGACGCGGTCGGCAGGTGGTCACTGCACGTCAACAACGCCGGCGGCGAGATCGTGTCCAAATCCGGTGGCGTCTTCGCAGGCGACTTCACAAACCTGGCGCCCCCACTGCCCCCCCAACAGGTCGACGACGACTTCAACAGTGACGGCAAGACCGATATCCTTTGGCGCAACAATACAACAGGCCAGACTTCCTTCTGGCAGATGGACGGCACCACTTTCCAGGCCTCAACCAACCTCCCCGATGCTATCACCGATACCGATTGGCGGGCCGTCGGGGTCGGTGACTTCAGTGCGGATGGCAACCCCGATATCTTCTGGCGCAACACCGTCGATGGCCGAAACAAGATTACGTCGGCCTTCAGCGGCGCGGGGAACTGGCAATCCAATATCCTGACCCTCACTAATCTCAAATGGCAGGTCGCCGGGACCGGAGACTTCACAGGCGACGGCAAGACCGATGTCCTCTGGCGCAACTCCAAGAACGGACGCAACTTCGTCTGGCAGATGAACGGCGCAGGCGTCCAACAAAAAATCGGCCTCAAACGCCTACGCAACACCGACTGGCAAGCCGCCGGCGTCGACGACTTCAACAACGACGGCAAGGCCGACATCCTCTGGCGCAACAGCAGCAACGGCAGAAACACCGTCTGGCACATGAACGGAACAGCCTTCCAAAGCAGCACCGCCATCAGACGTGTGAGAAACACCGACTGGAACATCGCTGCGATCAACGATTACAACAACGACGGCAAGGCCGACATCCTCTGGCGTAACACCACCACCGGTGCCAACACCGTCTGGCAGATGAACGGCACAGCCTTCCAGAACGCCACCGCCATCCAGTCGCAAACGGACCAGGACTGGCAGCCCGCAGGCCCGTTGCTGGGGCTTTGGGAGGCATGACACCCGTGGGCACGTGTAGCACAACAGCCCCATCATGACGGGCGGTATCTATCATATTTACCGCCCGTCATGACCCTCATACAAATGGGTCGTGTCTTTGGCAGATGTAATACGGATTCTGCTTGATTCATGGGCGACAGTTTTTCCCTCAGCCCTCGGCTTTGCCGGGGCATTGGCCATGAGGGTGGGCACGGGTTTTAATCGTCATCCTTATGATGATGTACTTACAGGCGATCACGCCCAAGCCGATAGTCACATAGTCAGAACCACGCCCAAACAGCAGGGCAGGCGTGTTATTGGGCCTTGGCGCGGATGCCCCGTGACGATGCCGGGAGGATTCTGTGATAGCTAACTGCATTAGCCGACTGGCCCGCGCTTGCTTCGGGGGCCCATCCCAATCACCACACACAAGCCCGGTAGCCACCGCGCGTCTCCCTGAAGTGAAACGCCCGACGCTCGAAGCCCTCGAGCCACGCCTGCTGCTTTCCGGCTCGCTGAGCGCCGAATTTGTTTCCGTAGACAACTCCGCACAGCTCACCGGGTACAACACGTTTGACTACGTCGCCACAACTGACGGCTTTTATATCGAAGCATCCTTAAGGTTGACCTTAACACAGGGGACGATCTATCAGGACCCAAATGGGTCGGACCGGAGCTCGGTTAATCCACAAAAACTTGACCTCTATCCTACGGTGGCGTTCGATACAGGAGTCGGCCCACTCAACGGGTACCCCAACATCATCTCTGACGCGAGGGGGTTCGATCCGGGGGGTGGCTACGATAGTGGATACCAAAGCAGCTCCCCTCTATACAAAAAGGGGTCGTCCTACTATCGGTTCGATACCACCGAGATTGATATCGCTACACACCACCAGTCACTTAAGGCCAGTGGGATCGAGGGCATCGCACGCATCACTCTGTCCGACGACGCCGAGGGCGTGTGGTCGATCAGGCTCAAAGGAAGCTACAGGGACCTGGTACATAATGATATAGGCACGATTACCGCCGGCACTTTTACCTCTACCCTACCCCCGTCAACACAGCCCCAGGCGGTCGACGGAGACTTTACGGGCGATGGCATATCAGACGTCTTCTGGCACAACAAACGCACGGGAGAGAATGCCGTCTGGGATCTTAAGCGGGGCGGGCAAGGCAAAACAACGATTGCGGTCCGCCGGCTGCGCAATACCGACTGGAAACTTGCGGGGACAGGCGACCTCACCGGTGACGGCAAAAACGACATCCTCTGGCGTAACGCGGCCGATGGCCGAAACGCTGTCTGGGAGATGGACGGCACCACATTCGTCACCAACCATCTCATCCGCAAACGCGGCAACACCGATTGGCGGATCGTGGGCGTTGGCGACTTCACCGGCGACGGCAAGCAGGACATCCTCTGGCGCAACACACGCCGGGGCCGCAACAGCATCTGGGAGATGGACGGCCTTACACTCGACAACAAGACCGAAATCGCTTCACTACACAGTCAGAATTGGCAAGTGGCAGGCGTGGCCGACTTCACGGATGACGGCAAAGACGACATCATCTGGCAGAACACCCGTGACCAACGCAATGTGGTTTGGAAAATGGACCGCACGTCATTTGACAGCAGCATCGCCCTCGAGCATGTCATGCCCAAAGGTTGGCAGATCGGGGGTATCGGCAGCTACTCAAGAAGCGACTTGACCGATATCTTCTGGCGGAACACTCAAACCGGTGCCAACGACACCTGGCCCCTGGACGGATCCACCACGCTTGGCTCATACGGCTACCAGGTCGTCGATCAGACCGACCAGGACTGGCAGCCTGCCGGATCGCTGTTTGGCTTGTAAAAAACCTGGCCGCCCGCCCCTTGTCAACATTCCACCACCCCCTGACCATCTTATGCGAGTATGAGAAAAAATAATCAGGCCGGGGCTACCCCATACCGATAAATAGCTCAGAGGGTAGTAACCAGCCAACCAACCCCGGGCTGTGATATCCATGTGGGTTGTTCTCAAGGATTCGTTGTCACCGAAAGGGTTTGCTGTGAGTCACGCCGCCAAATGGATTTCCAGGTTGATCCGTGGCCGTCTGGGCAGCCAAGACCCGAAGGGATCTTACTCACAAGCAACTCAGGCACGGAGGGCCGAGGCCACCGGCCTCCCGACAATCGAGGAACTCGAGCACCGGCTGCTTCTCACCGGATCGATCAGTTCCCAATTCGTTAACGTCAACAACTCTGCCGCTCTAACCGGATACACAACCTCAGATATCCAGATAACCAGCACAACCGACTGGCAAGACGCCTCATTAACCCTGAATCTGACACAGGGGTCCATCTACCAGGACCTCCTTGGCGGAGATACCGCGCCGAATCCCGCCCTGTTCTCCAGCTTCCCTTCCCTGGAATTCGATACCTCACTCGGCGGCAGCACAAGCAATCCTATTATCGATGGCGCCCCAACAGACCTCAGCAGCACGCTCTTGCGTTTCGACGCGAGTCAAATCAGTATCGCCTGGTCTAACTTAAGCACCTCGGATATTGGCACTTTCGAAATCGCACGTATCACCCTCTCCGACGACGC
>JAJDCT010000397.1 GCA_029260695.1 Phycisphaeraceae bacterium | reverse complement strand
CCCGATTCGTTACTCAAGCCGAAAAATATAAACCTAAAATGATCCGCTTCCTGCGGGACATGATCGCTATCCCCTCGGAGTCGGCCGAGGAGGGCAAGGTGATCGCCCGCATCAAGAAGGAGATGAAGGACACCGGTGCCTTCGACAAGATATGGTCCGATAAAATGGGGAACCTCTTCGGCCAGATCGGCAAACCCGGCAAGGGCAAGAAGCTGATCGCCATCGACGCCCACGTCGATACCGTCGGGGTCGGGGACCGCTCGGAGTGGAAGCACGACCCCTACAAGGGCAAGGTCGCGGATGGCAAGGTCTGGGGCCGGGGTGCCGGTGACCAGGAAGGTGCTATTCCTGCGATGGTTTATGCCGGGAAGATCATGCGTGATCTGAAGCTGGACCTCAATGAATATTATGTGCTGGTGGTCTTCACGGTGATGGAGGAAGACTGTGACGGGCTGTGCTGGCAGTACATCGTCAACGCGGACAAGATCAGGCCGGACGCCGTGGTGGTGACCGACTCGACCAACTGCTGGATCCTGCGGGGCCACCGCGGGCGGATGGAGATCGGGGTGACCGCCAAGGGCAAGAGCTGCCACGGCTCGATGCCGGAAAAAGGCGACAACGCCATCTACAAGATCGCCAAGGTGACCAACGAGATCGAGAAACTCCACAAGCGTCTCAAGGCCGACAAGTTCCTGGGCAAGGGAACGATCACGGTCAGCTACGTCGACTGCAAGACCCCGAGTATGTGTGCCGTGCCCGGCGAGGCGTTTATCCACCTGGATCGTCGGCTGACGGTTGGAGATACCAAGGCGTCTGCTGTGGCCGAGGTGAAAGATGCCGTGAGGCGGGCCGGGGTCAAGGCCAAGGTTGAGGTGCTTCGCTACGCACGACCGAGCTACACGGGGCTGACCTACGAGACCGAGAAATACTTCCCCACCTGGTGCGAGCCGGAGGAGGCGTTGCAGGTCCAGGCGGCGGTGAAAGCTCACCGTGACGTGTTGGGGGTAGCCCCGACGCTGCACCGCTGGACGTTCAGCACCAACGGCGTATCGATTGCCGGGATGTTCGGGATCCCCTGCGTCGGGTTCGGGCCTGCCCCGGAGAACGTCGCCCACACGGTTAATGACTCTGTTCCGATCGACCACCTGGTCAAGTGCGCCGCGTTCTACGCCGGGTTTGGCGAGGCCTACTGTGACCTGGCACATAAACGACCCAACAAAACCAAGATGAATGTCAAGCGAAGGAAAGGTTAAGTAACAGATGACGACGAGCCTCAAAGGAAAAGATTACATCGAGACCCAGGACCTGAGCCTGGCTGAATTAAACCTGCTGCTGGAGACATCGGACGAGCTGAAAGCGAAGTTCCACCGCGGCGAGCCGACGGTCGTGCTGAATAACCAGACGGCGTACCTGTTGTTTTTTGATAAATCCACCCGGACACGCAACGCCTTCGAGGCGGGGATGACCCAACTCGGCGGGCACGCGCACTTCCTGGACGCGGATGTCACCCAGATCAGCCACGGCGAAACGCCGGCCGACACGGGCAAGATCCTGGCGGCGATGGGCCACGGGATCTGTGTCCGCCACGACCTGGTCCTGGATGAGGGCAACAAGTACATGCGTGAGATGGCGGCGTCGTGCAACGTCCCGATTATCAACATGCAGTGCGACGTCGACCACCCGACCCAGACGCTGGCCGACATCATGACGATCCGCGAGCACTTCGGCAAGGACAACGTTCAGGGCCTGAAGATCGCTGTGACTTGGGCGTTTGCGCCTTCCTACGCCAAGCCGTTGAGCGTGCCGCAGGGCCTGATCACCTTGATGACGCGGTTCGGGATGCACGTCTCGCTTGCCCACCCCAAGGGCTACAACCTGATCGAGCGCACGGTCGAGTCTGCCAAGTCCAACGCCAAGGAGTCCGGCGGCACATTCGAGATCGTCGACGACATGGACACGGCGTTCGAGGATGCTGACATCGTCTATCCCAAGAGCTGGGGCGTCTACGACCTGATGCTCGAACGTCAGAACGCCACGACCAAGGCCGAGATCGACGCGAACCAGCAGGCTTGTTTGGAGATGAACCACAAGCACAAGGACTGGATCTGCGACGAGCGTCGTATGGGGCTGGCGAAGAAGTCGGCTGTCTACATGCACTGCCTGCCTGCCGACCGGGATGCCGAAGTCACCGACGCGGTGATTGATGGCCCCCAGTCGATCGTGTTCCAGGAAGCCGAGAACCGCCTGCACACCGCCAAGGCGATCATGGCCTGCACGATGCGCGAACGGCCGTTCTAAGAGCGGAGAGTTTCACCGCAGAGAGCGCAGAGGACGCAGAGCAAGGCAGATGGAACAGTGATGAACGCGGATCGGAGGCCGCGCCATTGTCTTCGTCCTGTCTTTATCAGCGTTTATCAGCGTTCATCACTGTTTCATTCCAACTTTGACCTTGTTCTATGAGTAACACCCAACCAACCGTCATCGCCTTGGGGGGCAACGCCATCAGTGTGCCCGGCGAGCAGGGGAACATACCCCAGCAGTTCGCGCATATGTCCGATACCGCCCGGTACCTGACCGGTGCGATGGCGGACGGCCGAAACATCGTAATCACCCACGGCAACGGGCCACAGGTCGGGAACGTGCTGCGGCGGGTTGAGCTTGCGTCTTCTGAGATGTATCCGCTTCCGCTTGAGGTCTGTGTGGC
>JAJDCT010000396.1 GCA_029260695.1 Phycisphaeraceae bacterium | reverse complement strand
GAGCCGGTCCCCGAGATAACCACCGCGCTGCTTGGCTTGATGGGGCTGGGCAGCCTGGCGATGTGGCGGAGGCGAGGTTGAGTAGCCAAAGGCAATCCTGGGCCGACGGAAAAGATCAACCCAAGCCACTACACCAACGGTGGCGGCCCCTACTCGGCATCTGAATCATCCGACGTTAAAGGTTGTTTGTCACGAGCCTGGTTGTAGAACGGGTAAGCCAGCTGCTTGACATATGACTTTGGGGTAGGCTCTTCAACGCCAAAAGACTCTGGCTCGTGATCCGGGCAACGATAGGTTCCAAACAGTATGTCCATGATGGGAGAGATATTTGCGTAGTTGCCTGCCCGGCGGTCGCGATCGTGATGCCAGTGGTGTAGTTCAGGGGCACCGATCAACATGCGGACCGGCCCGATCGGCAGGCGTACATTCGAGTGGATGTATATCGCCCAGATTCCTCGGAAAGCGATAAGACCCGCCAATGTCTGCACCGGAAATCCCAGGAGAAATATCGGCAGATTAATCAATGACATGGTGTAGATCGTGTCTATCGGGTGCTCTCGGTGTGCCGCCAGCCAATCAAGGTGTTCGGCCGTGTGATGGATCGAGTGGAAACGCCATAGCAAAGCGTTGTGGTGCTGTAGCCTGTGCCCCCAGTAGACACAAAAATCGCTGAGCAGGACGACTTCGACTGCCTGAACCCACCACGGCTGTGCCGCGATGGTGAGCCGGAATGACTCGGGTACAGCCTGGTAAATCCCATCTGCGAAGTATGCCAAACACCACAGCACCGCACCATTCCAAATGAGGTATTGCCCGAGAAAGAAACACAGGTCGGTCAGCCATGCAGGCCGAAAGAATCTCTGGCCATGTTTGGCGGGGAACGCCCATTCCAGCGGGTAGAAAATAGCCAGCAGGAAAAAGAAGCCTATCCCACTGGTCAGGATGGCGAATGGCCAGGTCATTCATTCGTCTCGGAAACGGGTTCTGACTCGTTGGTGTCTACAGGCTCATCGTCGAATAGCGCATCCACAATCATGGATTTCGATCCCGGCAGGGTCTCTAACTTGACCGGGCCAGACTTGGAACCCGGGAATACCCATTCCTCGGTGTTAGGCTGATCAACCTTAAGCTCGGTTGTGTCTTCTGTGTTCGCTGGCTGTTGGGCGACCTCAGTTTGAACCGCAGACGGATTAGTCTGTCTTGATTGATAGATGATATATAGCGTCACCAGAGTGAGTGAAAAGACAAGTGCCAAAATCCTCACAGCCAACCACATGGGCTTTCTGTCCATTTGTATTGCCTCCGGTGGAATCGGAATCCGTACTCGGCCACAATCATCCAAAGGCACCAACGCTGCTAATACCCACTACGAGATAAGAATCCCTGTGGTTCAATCGGATGTCGTTTGAGTTGATTATATTCTCAGGCTTGACTGGGAGCCCGTTGTGCAGGACCAGCCTGTTGGGAAACCCTATCAACCCCCCATCACATCTAACGCGGGCGGGAGGACTCGAACCTCCAACCGTCGGTTCCGAAGACCGGTGCTCTATCCATTGAGCTACGCCCGCTGCGGCCGGTTAAGCCGGGGGGATTTTAGTGGGTCTGGGGTCTTGGGTCTAGGGGCCTGGCCATCAGGGGGGTTATACTGGTGCTTAGGTTGTACGGTGGGATCCAATTAGACCGGGTTGGGAGTGTGTTTTCGCTATGGTCACGATCGCCGATGTCGCAAAGCTCGCGGGTGTGTCGCCGACGCAGGTTTCGTTCGTGGTGAATCAGAACAACCTCGAGCGTGTCAGCAGCGAGCGGCGCAGGCGTATCGAAAGCGCGATCGCGGAACTGAACTTCACGCCGAATATGGCGGCGCGGCAGCTTGCGGGCAAGCGGAGCCGGCTGTTGGGTGTGGTCATGCACACTCATGTGGCGCATGTGAACTACGGGCGGCTGTCGGCGATCGACGAGGAGGCCGGGCGTCTGGGTTACCAGGTCATGGTCGGCGGATCGATCGCTTCGCCTAAAGGCACGCGCGCTAGGGCCCAGGAACTGGCGGCGTACAACCTTGACGGGCTTATCTGCATCGCCCATGACTACCCGGAAGACCCCAAGGCCGTGCCCGAGCAACTCGCGTCCTATCCTAATGTGGTTTACCTCGAAGAGCCTGCCATTGAAGGGGCTTGGTACGTCCGTGAGGATTTTGAATACGCCAGCCGGCTGTGTGCCGAGCACCTGATTCAAGCCGGCCGCAAGCGTATCGGGATATGCTTGGCTGACTACACCTATCGGGCCAACAGGGACCGCATGGATGGATACGAGCACGCCTTGATGGAAGCAGATTTGCCGGTCGATTTTGGTGGGCTGGTTTGCGTCCATGACGACCCGCCATGCGGCCAGATGCTCGATGTGGCGTCGGCGGAATCGATGCTGGATCTGCTTGTGAAAGATGGTGAGGCCGACGCGATCATCGCCTTTAATGACTACTGGGCCGCGAGGTTGATTCAATGCCTGATCGGCCGGGGTATGCGTGTGCCTGAGGATGTGGCGGTGATCGGTTTTAACAACCTGGCGTTTGGTGAGTTGCTGGTCCCGGGCCTGACGACGGTTGATGAGCGGGACGACGAAGTGGGTCGGCATCTAGTCAGGATGCTGGTCGACCGGATCGAGGGCCGAGAAGTGCCTGCGGAACAGAGGCAGGTGACCGTAAAGCCACGGTTAGTCGTGCGCGGTTCGGGGTAGTGGCGGGCTGCCAGTGATATACCAGGAGTCTGCTGTCATTGTAAGTCTAGCTGTATTGAAAAAGCCCACGTTCTATGAACGTGGGCTTTGGGGTGATCGTGTATTTGTGGGGAGTTAATATTACGCGGCGGCTTTGCCTGATTTGCCAAGCTGGCGTCGTGCGGCGTCGGTGACGGCTTCTGGCGTGAACCCGAACTTGCTTTGCAACTCGTTGAGTGGCGCGGAAGCGCCGAAGGTTTTCATGCCGATGATCTCGCCTGTCTGCCCGACGTAGCGTTCCCAGCCGAAGGTCGAGGCCTGTTCGACGGCGACCCGTGCGGTGACGTGTGGCGGCAGGACCTGCTCACGGTATGACTTGGGTTGGGCTTCAAACAACTCCCAACTGGGCATGCTCACGACTCGGGCGTTGATGCCTTGCGATTTTAGTTCGCGGTAGGCGGCGACACACAGTTGCAATTCGCTGCCGGTGCCGATGAGGATGACATCGGGGTCGCCCTGATCGGCGTCGGTGAGGGTGTAGGCGCCCTTGCTGAGCCCCTCGGCGGCCGCAAACTCGGTGCGGTCGAGCGTCGTCAGGTTCTGCCTTGAGAGGACCAGGACCGCGGGCTCGTGCCTGAGTTGGGCGATGACCTTCCATGCTTCGACGACTTCGTTGGCGTCGCCAGGACGGAGGGTGATCAGGCCGGGGATCGCGCGTAGCGATGGCAGTTGCTCGACGGGCTGGTGGGTTGGGCCGTCTTCACCGACGCCGATGGAGTCGTGTGTGAAGATGTGTACCACGGGGATTTCCATCAGGGCCGAGAGGCGGATGGCTGGGCGAGCGTAGTCACTGAAGATGAAGAAGCCCGCGGTGTAGGGGCGTATCTTGCAGAGCGCCAGTCCGTTGGCGATTGCACCCATGGCGTGTTCGCGGACCCCGAAGTGGAAGTTGCGTCCGCCGGGCTCTTCGATCGAGAACTCGCCGGCGTCGTCGAATGTGAGGTTGGTCTTGGTCGAGGGTGCAAGGTCTGCCGCACCACCGATGAGCCAGGGCATGCCTTCGGCCAGGCCGTTAAGCACCTTGCCGGAGGACGCGCGTGACGCGATACCCTTTTCATCGGGCTCGAACGTCGGGAGCTTGCTGTCCCAGTCGTCGGGGAGTTGGCGATGTTGCATCTTGTAGAGCTGGTCGGCCAGTTCGGGGTAGTAGCTCTTGTAGGCTTTGAACTGCTCGATCCAGTCGTTGCGGGCCTTGCCGCCGCGTTCACCGATGCCTTGGGCGAAGTGCTCGCGGACGGCGTCGGGGACGAGGAACTGCTCGTTCTCGGGCCAGCCGTAATTGCGCTTGGTCAGGCGGGCCTCGGCCTCACCCAGCGGGGCACCGTGGGCCTCGGCGGTGTCCTGGAGTGTCGGAGCTCCGAAGGCGATGTGGCTGTCGATGATGATGAGCGTGGGGCGGTGCTTTTCGTTGTGGAACACGTCGAACGCGCGGTTGAGCATGTGCAGGTCGTTGGCGTCGCCGACACGGGTGACGTTCCAGCCCAGTGCGATGAAGCGTGTCGCCACGTCTTCTGTGAAGGCCAAGTCGGTGTTGCCTTCGATGGTGATGCGGTTGTTGTCGTAGATCCAGCAGAGGTTCGAGAGCTTGTGGTGCCCGGCCAGTGAGGCGGCCTCGTTGGAAACGCCCTCCATCATGCAGCCGTCGCCGCAGAGCGCGTAGGCGTTGAACCCGAACATGTCGAAGTTAGGTCGGTTGAATTTCTCCGCCATCCAGCGGCTGGCCATCGCCATGCCGACACTGGTCGCGAGTCCC
>JAJDCT010000395.1 GCA_029260695.1 Phycisphaeraceae bacterium | reverse complement strand
CCCCAATTTTAGGTGGGTGCGCCGCCGAGTCATCCCGACCTTCCACTCGTAGGAGGCTTGGCCATCGTGCCCGGTCACCGCTCCCTTGGGGTTCATAAAGGTTCGAGCAAATCTGCCGCACAAAAAAAGCAGCCAAGGTGTCCAGCGGGGTCTTCACTTTATAGGTCAATTATACGACAGGAACCGGCGGGGTCCACCCGAAATTTCGTGCGAGTTCCGTTTGTGGATATCTGTGCAGCGGGTAGGTACACGGCGGGGGGGATTGAGATCAAGTACACACGCCCCCTCGGAAGGCTGGGGACAGCCATCCGTGGAGTTTTGAGGGTCAGAGGTCATGGCGTCGTGGTGTAGACGACGCGCGGGCGTGACCTAGGGTGTACTCTTGATCGCCGGGGGTATTTTCAAGACCATGTCGGCCTGTATGGCGTTTGGGTTTTTACCGATCTTGTCGCTGTTGAAGTTGTAGATGGTCCGCCAGAGGGTCGGGTCGCCGTAGTATTCCTGTGCGACGGTGGAGAGGCTGTCACCGGGGCGGATGGTGTAGGTCTGGATGCCGCCGGGGCCCGGGGGGGCGGGCTCCTCGCTCGAGAGTTGTGCCCGGTCGCCGGGCAGCTTCAGGACCTGCCCGACCTTCAGCTTGGTAGGGTCGACGAAGTTAGCCTGTGAGATATCCACCCACCTGCGTTCATCGTTGTAGAGTTTGTTGGCGATCGATGAGACAGTGTCTCCCGGTTGGACGAGGTAGGTTCCCGAGGCGTCGGTGCTGTCCGAGGCGGTGGGTGTGTTCGTGGCGGAGTCCTTGGGTGCGTTGGACGAGCTGGTTTTGTCAGGCCAAGGTACAGCGGGCCGATCCGAGGAGCCTAATGCCGCGTCGAGATCCTGTTGGTTGATATTTTTAGCAGGCGTTGTTTTGGTGGTTTGTTTTGTCGTGCCGGGCCCTGTGCGAGCCAGTGCAATCGCGCCGGAAGAACCGCTGCCCAGGGGTGAAACCGCGGTGCTTGCCTGTGGGCCATCAGTATCAGACGCGCTGCTCCCGGAGTTGGAGGCACCACTTCTTGTGGCGTCGGATGTACGCGAAGCAAGAACCCGGCTACGCGCATCTTCTGCGATGGTGCCGTGGGGTTCGTTGGAGGTTGAGGCTGTTTGGGCCTTGACCATCGACTTAAGCGAGCCGTCACCCGGTGCACCTGCCCTGAGGGTCTTGCGTGTCTCGGGTGTTGTGGCCTCGCTATCCTGGGCGTTCGTTGCCTGTGTCGGGTCGGGCTGATTCTTGCCCATGAACATCACCAGCGCCAGGGCACACACAGCCACGGATACGATCAGTGCGATTTTGTATGATATTTTCATGACCAGCCTCCATGCGTTGAGATGGCATTGTATCAAGCGTCGGACCGTGTGTGCCATGTCGGGGGGGGGCAGCGACCGGTCTGGGATCGCCGGATTTGGGGGGGGCTCTGCGGTCGGCTGCTTGTGTGCCTGTCCACACCGGGCGTAAACTGTCCCGCCATGCCGGCCATTACCCTCATTATCTGCTGTGCCAACGCGGAAACGACCCTCGGCCCGGCCTGTGAGTCCGCCAAGTGGGCTGACGAGTTAATCGTCGTGGATTCCGGGTCCCGGGATCGGACCCCGGAGATTGCTCAACAGTACGCCGACCGGTACATCCTCGAGCCTTGGCGTGGCTACGGTGGTCAGAAGAAGTTCGCTGCTGAGTTGGCATCACATGATTGGGTCTTTTTTCTGGACGGTGACGAGGAATGCTCACCCCAGCTAGCCGAGGAATGGCAGCGGTTTACCGAGACCCAACTCGACAAGTTGGATCTGCTGATGGTGCCCCGTAAGAACTATGTGCTTGGTCGGTATGTCCGGGCCTGGTGGCCTGATCGGCTGACACGGATATTCCACCGTCGGCGGGTCACCTGGGATGACGAGGTGCTGCACGACACCCGCCAGGCATCGGACCCGTCGCGCGTGTGTGACCTGTCGGGGTGGATCGAGCATAAACGCCACAGTGACGCCGGATTCGACGACTATTTTTCTGGCAAGCGGATGGATGAGCGGCTGCTGATGGTGGCTCGCCAGATGCACGACCGCGGCAAGCGGGCTCGGGTCTGGGACCTGCTGTTTAGGCCCTGGCTCGCTTTTCTGAAGTTCTACCTGCTCAAGCGGGGGTTTCTCGACGGGACGTTCGGCCTGCTGATCGCCCAGAAAGCCGCGGTCAGCACTCAACTGAAATATGCGGCCCTCTGGTCGGTACAGAACGGCATCGACTCTGGTGAAGCCTGACCACCGGACTTAATCAAGCGTCGACCGGGTTTTTCAGGTGCCTCTAACAGAGGCCGCAGCATCGATGCCCCGGTTGGGCAAGCCTGCTATCATGTGTAGGAGTCACGGGGACTTAGGGCTGACTTAAATCGGTCGCCATCCGTCCACGCGTTGGAGGTCGGCTAAGCCCGATCTCAGACTATAAATGTTTGACACCCGTAGGCTAAGGCGATAACTTTCGACTGGCTAATGGACGCTTAGGAGACGGTTGATGACCACCAAGGATTCTCGCCTGATCGTGAGCGAGGAAGACCAGATAACCAAGGTTCGCTTCCTCGACCGGAATATCCTCGAGGAGGCCAATATCCAACAGATCGGCGACGAGATCGCCCAGTTGATCGAGGCGTCGGACAACCCCAGGCTGCTGATCGACTTCGACCAGGTCGAACACCTGTCATCCGCTGCGCTGGGCACGCTGATTACGATCAACAACAAGGTCCGCAAAAAAGACGGCCAGTTGAGGCTGTGCAACATCGACCCGCAGATCTACGAGGTCTTTGTCATCACCAAGCTCAACAAACTCTTCCAGATCCACGAGGACGCCACCCAAGCGTTGACGAGCTTTAAGTAACGATTGTCCCAACCTTCCGGGCGGGACCGGACGGAACCAGCGTGGTCAGGTATGCGCGAGTCACCGATGGTTAAGCTGGTGATCCCAAGCAAGCTGACAGAACTGCCGGGTGTTCAGCAAGTCATCATTCAAAAAGCAGAGGCCCTGGGCTACGGCCGTGAAGAGGTTTTTGCTATACGCCTGGCGCTGGACGAGGCTGTCACCAACGCCATCCATCACGGTAACGCCAACGATCCCAGCAAGCATGTGACCGTCGAGTATCAGGTCGACGACCAAGCCGTCCGGATCAAGGTCACCGATGAAGGTGGTGGGTTCTGCCCAGATAGACTCCCAGATCCAACGCTTGAAGATAATCTAGCCACGCCTAACGGCCGGGGTGTCATGCTGATCCAAGCCTATATGTCCGAGGTTCAATTCAACCGATGCGGTAACTGTATCAGTATGGTCAAACGTAAGGGCTGCAAGCTGCCCGCCACGGACTGACCCCGCCAAACCCAGGCCCCCGGTTGCACACCGATACACCGACCCCTCATACTCAACCCAGGCGGATATTGTCTTGGACCTGATCCCCCCATACGCTATCATTCACCGTTGCTTTGTCAGGTGGCCAACCCAGGCCAGACCGCCCAGCTAGAGACCAAGGTGCCTAAGACCAGCCCATCCAGTTCATCCTCACCTGCTTGTTCCCTTGAGCCCGCCGACGGGTTGGGGGATGAGTCCGACTGTGCCGACCCCGATCAATCCGAGGAACACACGCCCAATCCCACCCCCGACCCCCGGCCCGACCCCCGGCCCGACCCCCGGCCCAGCCCCGGCTTGAGTTGTGCCGTGACACTGGACCTGCGGACCTCCGACTGCGACCCGACCGCCACTGGCTGGCTGGAAGAACAACTCACCCGCCTCGCTCAACTCGCCGGCGTGACCGATGGCCGGCTCGCTGTGGCTGTCGTCGATGATGAGCAGATGACAAGTATGCACATGCAGTATTGCGATGAACCTGGGACTACCGATGTTTTGACGTTTGATCTACGAGATCGTCAAGACCAGCCAGTCGATGGCGATCTTGTGCTCTGCATGGATGAGGCCCGTCGTCAGGCCCAACAGCGCGGACACGACACCCGGTTGGAGCTGTTGCTTTACGCCGTACACGGGCTGATGCACCTTCTTGGCGAGGACGACCACGACGAAGTCGGTTACCAGAAGATGCACCGGCGTGAAGATGAACTATTGACCCGCGCGGGGCTGGGCCCCGTATTTGGTTTGTGACACTTAACGTAAGGCTTGTCCGTGTCCCCCTGACACGGATCAGCTTGGACAGCAGGCGCATCCGGCTTCGGTCGGCGGCCTGAAATAGCAGGGGATACGGGTGTACTTCGGTGAACTACGCGATCGGGATAGCCGTCCTCGGATGCCTGCTGGTTTGCTACTTCTCGGCCTGTAACATCGCCCTGAAGACGCCGTCCCGCAAACGCCTGGCCGATCGGTTGGCTACGGGCTCCGGGCCGGATCGGCTGTCGTTGTTTCACCAGCGCCAGCCCATGGTGCTTTTGCTGACCGGGACGGCCCGGGCGGTGCTGAGCCTGGTCGTCCTGTTGGCGACGCTCTACTACTTCGAGGAACGGTTCACCGACTGGACCCGGCCCGCGATCTATATCGCCGCATTCCTGCTCGCGGGGGGGCTGGTCAGCATCTTCGCCGTGGCGATCCCGGTGAGTTGGGCTCGTTACCAGCGTGAGGGCCTCATCGCGCTGTCACTGCCACTGCTCTATGCCTTGCTGATCGTGTTCTCGCCGGTTGTCTGGTTCCTGCATATGTTTGACCCGGTGGTCAGGCGGATCTCCGGTGCCGACTTGATCGACGGTGAGGACAGCGACCTTTCGGACGAGGTGCTCTCCGTGGTTGAAGACCACGAGGACGGTGCCGAAGTTGACGAGGCGCAGAAGGATATGATCGAGGCCGTCTTCGACATGGCCAACACCGACGCCGACCAGGTCATGACGCCGCGCACCGATGTCGAGGGTATCGAGGTCAATTCGACGCTCCAGCAGGTCAAGGACGCCATCCTTGAGCACGGGCACAGCCGGATCCCCGTTTACGACCAGACCATCGACAACATCGTCGGCATCCTCTACGCCAAAGACCTGATCCGCTACCTTGGCACCGACGACGAATTTGATCTCCGCTCGGTTTTACGCGAAGCGATGATTGTGCCGGAAAGCAAGAACGTCGGGGAGCTGCTCGGCGAGTTCAAGGCCCGCAAGGTCCACATCGCCCTGGTCCTCGATGAGTACGGCGGGACAGCGGGGCTGGTTACCATCGAAGACATCCTCGAAGAGCTGGTCGGGGAGATCCAGGACGAGTACGAAGCGGCCGAAGAAACCCCCACGATCCACCGCCTGGACGGCGACACCCTCCGGGTCGACGCACGGGTCGAGATCGACGACCTCAACGACGAACTGGAGATAGACCTGCCCGAAAATGAGGACTATGACACGGTCGGTGGGTTTGTCTTCGCGACCATCGGGCATATCCCAAAGGCCGGCGAGGGCTTCGACTACCGGGGCCTGCGGTTCACCGTGACCGAAGCCCAGCGCACCCACGTCGTGCGCGTCGAGGTCCGTGTACTCGACTCTCAGGACGCCTCGACCAAGGCGTAACGGGGCGACCCGTTCGCGGTCCTAGGCCACGCTGGCTACACTTTCCCGCCCATGGATATCCGTTTTTACAACACACTGACCCACCGGGTAGAGCCGTTCACACCGATCGATGCGCCAAACGTCTACATGTACAACTGCGGCCCGACGGTCTACGACTACGCCCACATCGGTAACTTCCGCACCTTCGTCTTCGCAGACGTCCTCAGACGCTTCCTGGAGTTGGCCGGGCACAAGGTCCATCAGGTGATGAACATCACCGACGTTGGGCACATGACCGACGATCAACTCGCCGACGGGGGGGGCGAAGACAAGATGGCCGCCGCCGCAACCAGGCTCAAGGAATCCAAAAAAGACGGTAGGGCGCTGGTTGAAAACCCCGACGATCCCTACGCAGTCGCCGAATTCTTTACCACAGCGTTCATCGACGACGCCAAGCGGCTGAATCTGAAAATCGCAGATGAATACCCCGGCCAGATGCCGCGAGCGACCGACCACGTCGAGCCCAGCATGATCCCGATGATCCGGTCGCTGATCGAGAAAGACCACGCCTATGTCGCCGACGACGGCGCGGTTTATTTCAGTGTCCAGAGCTTCCCCGAGTACGGCAAGCTGTCCGGCAACAGCCTGGACCACCTCAAGGGCGGCGCCGGCGGCCGGGTCCAGGACTCACACCAGACCCACAAACGCCACCCGGCGGACTTCCTGCTATGGAAGCCCGATGCATCGCACCTGATGAAATGGGATTCGCCATGGGGTGAGGGCTACCCCGGCTGGCACATCGAGTGCTCCGCAATGGCCAGGGCGCTGCTGCAACGGGACACCATCGACATCCACACCGGCGGTGAAGACAACATCTTCCCACACCACGAGTGCGAGATCGCGCAAACCTGCGGAGCCACCGGCCACGACCGCTTCGCCAACTTCTGGCTGCACTCGCGCTTCCTCCTGGTCGAGGGCGAAAAAATGTCCAAATCCAAGGGCAACTTCCACACCGTCCGCGATGTGTTGGAAGGCAAAGTCACCGGCCGCCCGGTCGACCCGGCCGTGCTGCGATTTGAACTACTGAAAGGCCACTACCGCTCGAACATCAACTTCACCGCCAAGGGGTTGGCAGACTCGGCGAGCGCGGTGGATCGCCTGCGAACAGCCGAACGTGCGGTATCTGCTTCATCAATACATGTTTCCATGCGTACGATCGACAATATCGATGCAGAGTATTCTGTGATCAATGAATTCAAGGCTGCGCTTAGCGAGGATCTTAATATAAGTGGGGCTTTAGGTGTATTGTTTTCATGGTTAAAGAGCAATCCGACTAATCTGATTGAAATGCATGACATATTGACGATTACAAATGAAGTGTTGGCGATATTGCCCGGATCTGATGCATATGTGATTATCAAAGATAATACAGGCACTCATGTTGGGTCGGTAGATCAAGATATAAAAATGAAATGCAAAGCATTGGATGATGCTCGAGTAGCAAAGGACTACGATAAATCGGATGCTATTCGTAAAGAAATAGAATCTGCTGGTTATGAAGTTAAAACTACAAAAAAAGGTACGGTCGCCTCGAAACGGTTGGCGTAGTTCAATTGGTAAAACTATCTACCTATACCCCCCGGCTCTGTCGGGGGTTGATGGTTCCTTAGACGTTATCCCCCGGCAAAGCCGGGGGCTGTGGGGGACGGAATACGTTACGGCTACGAAGTCTTTTTCCGTGCCGCCCGCGCCGCGCCGGTGATGTAGGGGATGCCGCTTAGCACGGTCACTGCCACCGTCAGGTACACCAGCACATCGCGGACCCAAGCCAGCCACTGCCAGCCGTCGTTGCGCGGGTCCAGCCAGACGATTGCCAGCACCACCGGGATGACCACCGATTGGAGAATCATCTTCAGCTTCCCCCAGATGTTGGCGCCGAAGTTCACGCCTTCGCCTTCCAGCTCTCCACGGATCGCTGTGACTAACAGCTCCCGGGACAGGATCACCGCGACCATCCAGGGGTAGACCCCGCTGACCATGCTGAAGAAATCGATGTCGCCGACTTCCACAGCCCCCGGGATAATAAATCTCGGCCCGGCGAGGTAGACAAAAGCCCCGATCACCAGCACTTTGTCACAGAACGGGTCCATGATCCGGCCGAACTTCGACTCGACGTGCCAGCGGCGGGCCAGGTATCCGTCGAGCGAATCGGTGATCGCCGCCAGGATAAAAACCACGATCGAGATCGGCAGCAGCCAGTTGGGGCTATCCGCCCCGTAGCGGTAGCAATTGAGCATCACGAAAAACACCGCCGCCAGCACCAGCCTAAGCATCGTCAGTTGGTTTGGTAGTTGTCGGTAGAACGTGTGCATGGTCCGGTCATTCCTGTCCCCGTCTCTCACATGCTAACCGATCGCTGCCGAGAGGCCCGCCAGCCTACCTGATGCCCAAGCCCACTGGAAATTGTATCCGCCGATTCGGCCGTCCACGTCGAGGATCTCACCACAAAGATAAAGGCCTGGGCACTTGCGAGATTCCATCGTCGACAGGTCTATCTCGGATAGCGGCACGCCCCCGGCGGTGACTTCGGCGAACAGGTAGCCACGGTCACGGACGACCGGCACGGGCAGGGCGGTCAGGGCCTTGACCACCGCGCGTCGCTGGGGCTTGCTGAGTTGCGCCATCGCGGTCGTCGGTTCTACCCCCGCACCCTCTGCGACCAGCGTGTGGGCCAAACGCCTAAGCACATAGTCATACAGCACGCTGGTGATCCCGGCCCCGCCATGTGACTCGGTCAACGCCACCAGTTCAGATTCGATCTGATCGAAGGATTTGCCCGGCAGGAAATTGATGAGCAGGTGACTCCCCGGATCGGCCAGGTTTGCGGCGATCCAATGCCGGCTGATATCCATCGCCGCAGGGCCGCTCAAACCAAAGTGTGTCATCAACAGCGATCCGCTTTGGCGGTGCAGGATCTTCCCGGTCGATGACGCGACCGCAAGCTCTACGTCGGTCGTGAGCCCGGAGAGCCGGGTCAACCAGTGCCCGTCGGGCAACACCAGTGGGACCAGTGCGGGCGTGGTCTTGGTGAGTGTGTGGCCTAGCGAGATGGCAAACCCGTAGGCCAGGCCGTCGCTGCCGGTCTTGGGCAGGCTCTTGCCGCCGGTGGCGAGGATGAGTTTGCTGGCCTGCAGGTCGCCCTGTTCTGTGCGGACGGTAAACCCATCACCGCTGCGGGATACCTTGGTGACCCGGTGTTCGTTCAGGACTGTTGCGTTGGCTCGATCCACAGCCGAGAGCAGGGCGTCCAGCACGGTCTTGGCCCGGTCGGTTGTGGGGAAGAGCTTGCCGGTGTCTTCGCGTTTGAGTTTTACGCCGAGCCCGGCAAAGAATTCCACCGTGTCATCCGCGCCGAAGGTTTTCAGCACCTTGGCGATCTGGTTGCGCTTAGAGCCGGCGAAGTCTTGGGGTGTGACCACCTCATGGGTGACGTTGCAGCGGCCGCCACCGGCGACAAGTATCTTCGCGCCGATATGTTTGGCACCATCGACCGCGGCCACGTTGGCTGTCTGCCCGGCACCCCGGCCGGCGAAGGTCGTCGCCATCAGGCCGGCCGCGCCAGCACCGACGATGAGGATGTCGTATTGGGAGCCGTTAGCCATGGGCGAATGGGGCCTCTGAATTAACCCTTGGCGGTGCGTGATCTGCGCCATCACGGCCGATGAATCGGCCTCCACCGGGGCTATTCAGATATCCCGAAAGCTGTTAGCCAAAACGGTTAGCTGTGAGCCAATAGCGTGTGGCGGGTTATTTGAAGTCGTCCAGGTTCAGGCCACCTAAGCCCTGGCCGAGGCTCTTAGCGTCCATCCCGCCCTTGAGGTCTTTACGTAGCTGCTTCGGCGCGGCCTTGTGTGGTTGCTGCGGGGCGTGGTGTTGGCCAGATGGGCTGCTGTGTGAGGCGCCGGCGGGCTTGTCGACGGCCTTGAGCGACAGGCGGACCTTGCGATCCTCCTCGCTGATATCTAACACGCGGAACTGTTTGGTGTCCCCGACATTCAGGACTTCCGTGACTACAGCGACGTGCTTGTTGGCCAACTCGGAGATGTGGACCAACCCCTCGACGCCTGTCGCCAACTCAATGAATACGCCGAAGTCGGTGGTGCCGATCACCTTGCCCTCCACGAGGCTGTCTTTGGCGAATGTGCGCTCGGCCCCGACCCAGGGGTCGCCCTGGGCTTGTTTGAGACTCAGCGTGATACGCCGCTTGCCCAGATCGACGCCGATCACGGCCAGACGCAGAACGTCGCCTTGCTTGACGACCTCTTCGGGCTTGTGGATTCGTTTCCAGCTTATCTCGCTGATCGGCAGCAGGCCCTCGACGCCCGGCTCGATCTCGATGAACGAACCGAAACTGGCGTTGCGGATCACCCGTGCGGAGATCTGATCGCCGACTTTGATCTTGTCCTGATAGCCCTCCCAGGGGTCGGGCTCTGTCTGCTTGAGCCCCAGGCTGATGCGCTGGTTCGCCAGGTCAATCTTCAAGACCTTGACGGTCACCGGCTGGCCCGGCTTGAGCACGTCCTTAGGCTTATCGACGTGGGTGTAGCTCATGTCTGAGACGTGCACGAGCCCATCGATCCCGCCGAGATCTACAAAAGCGCCGAAGTCCACGATGTTCGAGACCTTGCCCTCACGGACCTGTCCGACCTCCAACTCGCCGAGGAGTTTTTCCTTGTCCTTGGCTTGGCGGTCGTGCAGCAGGTGGCGGCGGCTGAGTACGACTTTTTTACTCTTGCGGTCGATCTCCTGGACCACAGCCTCGAGTTTTTCGCCGACGAATTTCTCCAGGTCATCGACGTGGTGCAGATCCACCTGGCTGGCTGGCATGAACGCGGCGATCCCGCCGGGCATCTCAAGCTCAAGCCCGCCCTTATTCTTAGCGATGACGCGGGCTTCA
>JAJDCT010000394.1 GCA_029260695.1 Phycisphaeraceae bacterium | reverse complement strand
GTGGCCTTTGCAGATTGGATGCGACCGACCCGTCGAAGACGACAGGACGCTGAGGGACAAGACCGACCCGCCTGCGGAAGGTGGGCCAGCCGATCTCGCCGGGTGTCTTGTCGTCGAGAGTAACTGCACCGTCGGCTGGGTCGATCAGGCCGACAATGGATCTTAAGAGCGTCGATTTACCGCAGCCGGATGGGCCCGTCACGCCGATGGAATCGCCGGGCTTGACTGTCATTGACAGGCCGGCGAACAGGTTCCGGCCGTCTGGTGTGCCGGGGGTGATAGCAAGATCTTCGATGCGCAGCACAGGTAACCCCGCGGGGTGAGTAGAGGGTGCCGGTGCATTGTAATCCAAGTCTTGGCTGGGGCTAGACCGGGGCGGGTCATCCATCGAGCCGAGAAAAAACCCGCGGCCGGATTGGCCACGGGTTTGATATTACTGGGGTCTCGACCCGCGCCGCCCTACCCCACCGATAGGGCGGCCGCGATTTAGCCGAGTAGTGACAACACGCTCGAAGCGGAGTTGTTTGCGATCGCCAGCGTGGATGTGCCGGCCTGCTGGAGTATCTGTGCACGTGTGAGCAAGGCGGTTTCCTCGGCGAAGTCGGTGTCGCGGACATCGCTCTCGGCGGAGGTCAGGTTCTCCACGGCGATCTGCGAACTACGCAGCGTGGTCTGCAAGGTGTTGCGTTCGAAGGCACCGAGCCGACCCCTGAGGACGGATACCTGATCGATCGAATTATCCACGATAATCGAGGCCTTGCGTGCCTGTTCAGCGGCGTCCGAACCTTTGACTAATGAGTTGTCCCCGCCCGATTTTACGGAGCTGAGGAACCCATCGACGGTATTGCCGAGGTTGTTGGCTGCGACGGACTGGATCCCGAAGCCGATCTGTTGCTGCGTGTTGACGGTGGGGCCGATCTGGTAGGTCGCGCCGCCGCCGGTGATGGTGAAGTTGTAGGGCGTGTTGAGGGTTTGCGCGGCGGCGGAAGTCAGTGACAACTCCAGGCCGAGCGTGGTGGTCCTCAGTGTGACGTCCAGGCCATCGCCCAGCGCGAGGTTCCCGTTGACCAACGCGAGTACGTCTGCACCCTCATCGCGGTTGACCGAGGCGCCATTAAGTGCGTCGACGGTGTTGAACGAGTCGCCGTCGTCCAGCTTCTTGACCGAGACGAAGGAGTCGGACCCGAAGGCGGTGCCGTTAAGCTGTAAACCAGAGGTATTGAGTACGAGCGCGGAGACGCCAGTGGCGTCGGAGACGGCGTTGATGCCGAAGGCGATCGAGGACAGGGCCGTGCCGGAGACGAACTCGAAGACCTCCACGCCGTTGGTGCCTGCCAGTGAGAAGGTGACACTCGAAAGGATGGTCGTGGGCGCTGCCGGGTTGGACGCGGAGATAAACAGCGTCGCGGTCTCTGCGGAGTTGAGGACCTCGACGGTGACTGGGAGCGTTGCGTTGGTCCCGAAGTTGACGCCGGTGATGCTCAGGTCGGTGATCTGAGAGGCGATCAGGCCCTGGTTGATGTAGTCCAGCGAGCCGTTGAGCAGTTTAAGCCCGGCAAAGCTGGTGGTGTTGGCGATCCGGGTGATCGAGTCGATCGCGGAATCGATCTGCAGCTGGTTGGCCTCGATCTCTTCTTTCGAGAATGCCCCTGTATTGGCGGACTCGATGGTCAGGCTCTTCATGGAGATCAGCAGTGCGCTGATCTCCGAGAGCGCACCCTCGGCGGTGGCGATGACGTTACTGGCGCGTTCGATGTTGTCGACGGCCTGCGAGACGCCGGAGATCTCGGTCCGCAACCGCTCGGAGACGATCAGACCCGCGGGGTCGTCGGCACCGCGGTTGATCTTCAGGCCGGTGCTCAGCCTCTGGAGCCTCACAGAGAGGTTGTCGTTTGAGGCGGCCAGGTTGCGCTGGGCGATCAGGGATGAGACGTTGGTGTTTATGCGTGTCATAGACAATCCTCCTTGATTGTCGCGAGTGCCTACCCGGCTTTATGGCCGGCGGCGTCGGAGCTGAATCTGGTTTGGGTGTGTACCCTGGCGCGGGGAACTTCCATGGTCCGCGCGGGCGTTTTCGTTCCTCTATTTATGAAGTCTGCGTGCTCGGCGGCTTGCCGTTGTGCTTGCGCAGGTTTTTGTCGGCTACATTCAGGTCGTCCACCTGTACCCGGGTGGCAGAGGTGTTCTCGCGTTGGATGGCCTCGTAGACCTCCTTGCGGTGCACCTGGACCTGCCTGGGGGCGGAGATGCCCAGCCTGACTTTGTCTCCCCGTATGTCTACGACGGTGATCTCGATCTCGTCGCCGATCATGATCGTCTCGTCGCGTTGACGCGATAGAACCAGCATCGGTTCGGGCTCCTTCCTTGGGCCGTGTCGCGTTCGCGCCGCTTCCTTGCGGCGTTCCCGTTTCGTAGTTGTATGCGTTGATAATCAAGGCACGTCTCTGTGAGGCGGCGCGTGGGCACCGACCACGGTTATGTCAGGCCGAAGCCGCGTGAACGGCGGCCCCTAGCTCGATCAGGGGGACCCTTGTCGTGAATCGTCGATCGCTGAGGACCAACTGGACCCCGACCCGCTTGCCACAGTGGATCACCAACGGGCCCTGGAGGTTGCCAGTAAGCAGTTGTTCCCGCTTGTTGACAATCACAAACACCTGAGCGTCCTGGAGGGATTCCAGGCCCATCTCCTGCATCTGCTCGGGCTTCAGCGGGACTTTGTAGGTCGGGACAAACAGGCTGGGGTCGGTGACGACGAATGCCAGGTCGGGCATCTCGATGGACTGCAGCCACCAGAAGTAGCTCTCTTCACCGGCTTCGATCAGCACATACTGCTTGTACTTGGGGAACCCAAGCATCCCCTTGGGGAAGGTGATGATGCGTGTCTGGTCCACATCGACTTCACCGAAACGCGAGGTATTGATCAGCATGACCAAGGTCCTAATTCACGGCCTGTCCGTCCTGGATGTCCTACCTGGGCTTCCAGCCCAGGTCGACGGCACTTGCCGTCTGTCGTTCGTGCCCGTTAGCTGGCCGATGAGCCGCCGGGCTGCGCAAGGCTTGCGCTGGTTAGCGCAAGAAGTCGAGTAAACTCAGTTGCAGATTTTGCGCTCCCATCTGCAACGAGATTTGTAACTGCGTTTGCAATTGCTGGAATCGCGTGATGACTTCGGTTAGGTCTGCGTCCTGCAAATCACTAAGCATGGTCTGTTCCAACAATCCAAGGTCCTGTGACCGTTCTTGCTGACGCTCGACCCTTTGTGCCCTTACGCCGACGCTGGCGCGGGCCTGGGTGACCGTGCGGGTATCCGCTTCGAGACTGCTACCTGCAAGTGTGATGCCAAGCGTGTCGTTATTGAGTAATGCGTTGCGTAAATCTACTAAATGTGTGAAAGCATTCTCGACACGGACGGTTGCGTTGTCGGCGCTCTGGAAGGTTGCGGCCGCTCCGTCCTCCTTGAGGATGCCCAGTTGGTCTGCGACGAGGCTCTGGCCGACGCGTGTGATCGTAAACGTGCCTGCGCCTCCGGTGGTGTCCTGGAAGACCAGGCCGTTGCCGGTGGTCGCCAGACCGACGGAGAAGTTAACGCCGAGGGTGAGGCCTGCCCCGGTGGCGGCGGTTTCGATGGCGGTGATGAGTTCATCCACGGTGCCCAGGCCCGAGGCATCGACCGCGAAATTGACGCCGTTCTTGAGTGTGAGTTGGAAGTCGTCTTGGCCCGTAATCGGTTCGATACCCAGGCCGTCGCGGAAATCGGCGAGGGCGGTCGGCAGGCCGTAGGTCCGGATGCCTAAGTCGGCGGCCGTGGTCCCCCCGTTTTCTCCGATGGACAGGCGGAGCCCATTGACCTCACTGATTAAGTCCAGGCCATTTGCCTCGTCGTTAATCTGCAGGCGGAGTCCAAGCTCCAGCCGATCGATCTCGTTGACCAGGTCCTGGATCGTACCCGCGGCAGAGAAATCGGCGACGCGGGTCTGCTCGCCCTGAGTGATAGAGAGGCCGCCAAGGAAGTCGACCGTCGGCCCCAGGTCGGTCAGCACGGTGGTCAGCGTGAGCCGTCGATTTATGTCGCCGCCGAAGACTGTACCACCGCCCGGAGCAAGGGCCGGGAGGTTGATGCCCAGGTCCGATGCGGTCTGGGCGTTACCGATATCGGCGATGACGATCGTGTGCCCAGCGGTATTGGTCAGCTCGAAGGCCGTCGTGCCGAGCGCTATGGCGCCAGCGGTGGGATCGATGGCGTTGATCGCGCCGTTGATCCGAGATCGGACATCACCCAGTGTGTCGGCGTCTGACAGGTCGACCGTGACCTGCGTGCCGTCTACGGTGAGGTTGACCGGGCCCCTGCGGATGCCTTGATTGAATACCCCGTCGAGGTCATTAAGCTTAGCCGTGATGGAGGAGTCGGGGTCGAGATCGACCTGGGTCTTTACCCGTGAGGACAAAGCCCCGAAGGCTTCGACGCCGTTACTCGTAAAGGAGTGGTTCTCAACTAAGCCGGTGTCGGCCAGGAGATTCTCGTCAGACCCGGTATAACGGATGCCCCCGAGGAACTCCTCGAAGACCTGGCCTCCATCGGCGGCCCCGGCATTGCCCCCGAATAACGATACGCCGTCAAGCTGGCGGTTTGCCAGGTCCAGCAACCCCTTGATCTGGGCGTCGATGACCAGGGCTTCGGCCTGGCGCTCTTCCTCGCTGGCGTTGATCAGACTAGACGCGATGGCCTGCGCCTCAATGAGGATGTTGGTCGTTTCGCCCAAGGCCTGGTCGGCGTTGTTCAGAACCCCCGCGGAGTGCACTAGATTCTCTTCGTGCTGCTCCCTAGCGGTTAATCCCTGGCGCAGGAACAGGATGGCGCTGGCGTTGCTGGGATCGTCCGATGGGATGGACTGCTTCTGCCCGGTGCTGATCTGACGTTGTACGTCGAACAGACTCGCGTTGGTCTGGCGCAGTGTGGATAGCATCCGATTGCTAATCATCTGTGAAGTTGTGCGCGAGATTGAGGACATTGTCTGGCCTAAGGTCGGGAGCCTGGGATCCGGGTCATAGTTATACGGAGGCGATAAGCGTTTCCAGCATCTCGTCGATCACGGTCAAGAGCCTGGCGCTGGCTTGGAAAGCGCGCTGAAACTGGATCAGGTCGATCGATTCTTCGTCTGCGTTCACGCCGGAGATCGATTGCTGCTGGGTGGCGAGCCCCTCGCGGACGACGGTGTCGGCCTGGAACTGCTGACGGGACTGGGCCTGCCGCACGGCGAAGTCCTCGACGTGGCGGTTCCAGTGCTGTGTCAGGCTCAGGCCGTTGAGTTCGGTGATCGCCTGGTCGCGCAGGGCGGCGATCGCCAGGGCGTTGTTGTTATTGCCTGGGTTGGCCCCAGTCGCACCGGCGGCGGCGGCGGCGATCAGGCGTGGGCTGGCTGCCAACACCGGATTGACTTCGATGTCAAAAGCATTTGTCCCGGTGAAGAACGTGTTGATCCCCAGCACCGCAAGCGTATCCGAATTATCGTCGCTGAAACTGATCTGGAAGTCGCTGGTATCGGTGTCGATCTGTAGCCGGCCGTCGGGTGTGACGCTTGCGGTGACGCTGTTCGCTAAGTCGATATCCGCGGCCAGGCTGTTCAGCGTGGTATCGCTTGCGGGGTTGACGCCGTCCAGGTCGATGTTGATCGTCGTGGTGATAACCTGACCGGTCGACTTCTGCACGACGTGCATCTGGAACGATCCATGCGTGGGCAAGATCGTCAGGTCGGTCGCGGGGTCGTTGAGCGCAACCGTCGGGTCGGTGACTGCGGTGGCGCCGGTAACGCTGTCGACCAGGTCCAGGCCTTGGCCACTGGAGTGGATGCGGTTGACCTGGAAGATTAATTGTGACGAAAGCGTGTCGAGTGCATCGATCGCGTCCCGGATGTCCTGCTCTTTGAATTGGATCAATGCGCCCAGTTCACCAGATGTGATGTCAAGGGGGCTCTTGTCGGCAGAGATCACGACCTTGGTGACGGTTTCACCGTTTAGGGTCTCTTTGAGGAGTTCGACGCCACGGCTATTGTTATTAAGAACGATCGGGAGCGATCCGACGAAGACATCGACCGAGCCGCTGGACTGCTCGACGGTCGAGATATCCAGGAACTGTGATAGCTCGGATAGCAGTTGGTCGCGTTGGTCGCGTAGGCCGGGGGCCCCGCCGGAGCCTCTGCTCTGCACGGCGACCTGGGTGTTCAGATTGGCGATACGGGTCAACAAATCGTTCACGGCCTCGACGGTCTGGTCGGTTTGGCTGATCGTCTGGCGTTGAACATTGCCCAGTTCGGCGTCGAGGTCGCGGATGAACCCGGTCAGGCTACCCGCTTGCTCGGCCAAGAGCGTGCGGCGAGAAACATCCTGGGGGTTGTTCGATAGTTGGCTGAAGGCGTTGAAGAATTCACTAAGCGAGTTGGACAGGTCGGTGCCGGAGAATTCGTTTTCGATGGCTTCGATGCGGCCGAGCAATTGCTGGCGGATATCTGAGGCGGACTGATCTGAGATTGAGCTGCGCAGCCGGGACTCCAAAGCCTCGTCGATAACACGGGTGATCGACTGGATCTTCACGCCCCTACCCAGGAACAGCCCCGGGCCGATCTCCTGAGAGCGTTCGGGCGCGAGGGTGATCTTCTGGCGGTGGTAGCCCTCGGTTGAAAGGTTCGCCAGGTTCTGCCCGACGACCTGCAGCGCAGACTGCGACGCCAGCAGCCCTGATCGACCAACCTGTAATGAACCGATGAGTCCCATGAGTCCGTAGCCTTTAGCTTTTAGCTATTAGCAGTTAGCCTTGAAACGGTCTGTTACGCGGTGGCGCTGAAGGTGCTAACGGCGGTGTTGCTCTGGGGGAACGCCCCCCGGTTGCCGTAGGTGGAAACACCGGCGGATAGTGCGCCGATGGTCTGAACGATCCCGTTCATATGTTTGGATAGTGTCTCGGTGGCGCGACGGACGATCCCGGTTTCATAATGCACCGCTTTCATCCGTTCGAGCAGTTGATGACGCAGCACCAACAGCCTGCCCCTCGCTGGCTCACCCAAACGGTCGGCGAGTTCGGACATGCTCAAAGGCTCCTTGGCCTGAGGATCGACCGACAGTGTCAGTTCCGCAACGAGTTCGAGGCGATGCTTCTCCAACTCGGCTATCTTCTGGATCTTCTCGTGTTCGAGTGTGCAAAGCCCGATCGCGGCCCTCGTGTCGCTGCTTCGGAGCACGTCGCGCTTGCGTTTGAGCAGTTCGAGCAATTCGCTGTGCAGGCTCAATTGCTGGCGGAGCGTCTGTTCGAGTGAAGCTGTCTGAGTCGAGGCATTACTGTTATCCATGGGTGTCAACCCCTTTGCCGTCAATGTCGCTGGTCACCGAAGCTGCGCGCTCGGCAACGGAGCGGTAGACGGCGTCGACAATTGAGAAATCGGCCTTGGAGACGATCCGCTCTGCGAGGACGGTGTCCAGGCGCTGCCCGAAGACCTCCTCGGTCTGCCCGCCGTGAAATAGATCGCTCTTGAACGGGTCTTCGCGCATCTTTGCGAGCATGGGCATGATGAATGTGGTGGCGACCAACTGCTCGGCGGTCTTGCGCAGGGTCTTGGCCCTCAGAGGATCGAGTCCGCCGGCATCTGTCGCGGCGGCACGCAGCTCACGCGCAAAACGGTCCCCGGTAGGCTTGGGCAAGGCAAGCCCCGGGGCGGTCGGTGACGGAATATTCAGCGTCTGGATATTCATGCTTACAACTCGAAGACCAGTTTTGCGTGCAGGTGTCCCGCGGCGTCGATGGCCTTGATGATCTCGATGCGGTCCTTGGCGTCTACTTTTAGCTGGTTAAATGCTTCGATCAGATCAGCGAGCCTAGTGCCGCCACTGTCCGCGGGGTCGAGCCCGACGAAGTGGTCTTCTAACGAGGCGGGATTGGCGGGGTCGGGCACCGGGATGGGGCTTAACCGGGTGATCGTCAGTCCTTTCTTGGAGATCACGACGGGACTGATCTCAACGTTCCCGGACATCACGATCGTTCCGGTGCGCTCGTTAATCACAACACGGGCCTCGATCGGCATCAGCGAGGTGGGGAATGACATCACCATGAGCTTGCTTAAGAACAAGGACGGGTCGTTGCGTTCCCACATGGGTATCTGGACCGTGACGTTCTTAGGATCGATCGCACGCGCCAGCCGTGGGCCTTCCGGTGCGAGCTCGTCGTTAATATTCTGTGCCAGGTTCCGGGCGACGGGCCAGGAGGTGTGCTCGTCATCGATCACAAGCGTGATCTGCCCGTTGTGCACATGCTTGGTCATGATGTCGCGTGTGAGTGTGGCGCCGTTATCGATCACACCGACGGTCGGGTTGTCCTCGTCCTCGATGCTGACCGAGCCTTCGGCGAAGGCGAAGATCATTTCGGTATCGGGGCGTGGCGCCATGAGGGGGACCATGAAGAGGGTGCCGCCCTTGAGGCTCTTGGCGGGGCCGATCGAGGAGACACGGACATCGACCCGGTCGCCTTCACGGACGCCGTTGGCGGGGAGTTCAGCGGTGATAGAGACAAGCGCGACGTTCTTGGCGTCTTTGAGTTCGGTCCAGACGGTGTTGGGGTCGACGAACCGGCCGATCATCTCTGCAAGGGGCCTCATCGCGGGGGCGAATTTACCGCCGTCACCCGTGCCGTTGAGCCCGACGACCAGCCCCATGCCCAGGATCTTGTTGGACTCCGACCCCTTGAGACGGGCGATGTCCTGAACCTGCACAGCGCTGGCGGGTAAGACGGCAAACGCCGCCGCGATCAAGAGCCCCGATATCCATTGGACGCTACGTGGTTTCATGCTTTACTTCTTCTCTACGGTTCGTCGGTGGCCGGCCCCGATATCCATGGGTTCAGAAACTAAAAATCGCGTCGAAGAAATTCGTCAGGAATCCCTTGCGGGTCGACTTCTTCAACTCGCCTTTGTGCTGCTTGTTCATATTCAGGTCGTACAACTCGGTAGAGAGCACGGTGTTGTCGAGGGTGATGTCCGCGGCGCGGCAGGTGCCGGTGAGGGTAATCATCAGCTCTTCGCGGTCGTGGACAATCGTTTGTTTGGCTTCGAGGATCAGGGTGCCGTTTGGCTTGACATCTGCGATCCGCGCGGTGAGTCGGCCGGTCATGCTTTCGGAGCGTGAGTAATCGCCGTCGCCTTCCCACTCATTGGTCATATCCACGCCAACCTTGGGGTTGCCTTCGGCGAAGCCGTCGGGCTGAACGACCAGTTCCAATAGCTTGTCCAAGTCGATTAAGTCGGAGATCTCGCCTTCGAGTTTCAGTTCTTTCTCGGTCTCCAACGAGGCTTTGAGGTCTGTCTTGAATGACTCGCGGATGATGATCGTGACCAGGTCGTTCTTGGCGTACTGCCTGGGCTCGGGGATCTGCACGGCGAGGAAGCTGTTGGCAGCGATCACGGGGGAAAGCATGCCGGGGCCTTGAACCTGGGACGGTACGGCTGCGGCCGGCTCTTGACGAAGATACAGTGAAGACGACTGGCCCAGCACCGGGACGGCCTGTGTGACCGCCAATGTCGCGGCTATCAATACAAACACGGCAACAAACGATTTCAAGGTGTGGCCCCCTGCTCTTGGTTGTCAGCCATCGCGGTCGTGGCTTGGGCTTTCGGCACAGCGCCCGTGGAAACGACGGCCTGGCGACGCCCGGTGACGATGGCGTAGTAATCTTCGCCCCTGGAGCCGCCGGCATCGTTATGGATGCGGATCAGATCATCTCGCGAGCCGTTCTCTGCGGCGCGCCCCACGGTCCTGACCACGAGTCCGCCGACAAAACATCGGACATCAACCAGCTCGCCGCGCTTGACCATGATCGGTGACTTGACCATGCGTGCGGAAACCATCTGGCCGGCACGCAGAGACGAGGACGACTCCTGCCCGATGATCGAGCTGGGGTCGGTGATGGGCGTGACGGCGTTATCGTCGACGTAACATTCCCGGACTTTCAGCTTGGATCGTGTAAAAACCTCACCCCGTGAGATCGGCGCATCGGCGACCACCGCCAGGAGCACACGCTGGACTTTGGCGCTGACATTGATCGTCTCGGCGATGTGTTGTGCGTCGTAGAGCCGTATCACGACCGGGACCCTGCCGAGGGTATTCGCGGACGTGGGTTCGACCTCGACCGATCGACCAAGGATCGGGATATCCAGTTTCTTGGTGTCTCGTTCCGTGAACTTGATCCGCAGGTCGTCAAGATTCGTCGATGCACGGTCTGCGATGTGCTGTTCGAGCAGGCCGCGTAGAGTGAGTGTGGTGCTCAGGCCGATGGGTGTTTCGATGTTTGCCGCAAAGGCCTGTCCCTGGTCGGGGACCGGTGCCGGTGGGGAGGACAGTCGGATGACCCTGCATGCATTGAATCCGCGGAGCGAGACAAGACCCCAGTTGACGCCGGCGTCGTCGAGCGCGGCTTCGACAGCATCGAGTGTGACCGTGAACTCGGCCTGGCCTTCTTGGAGTGATGCGAGTACCACTTTGCCAAGCGCTCTAGCCGACGGGCCGTCGAGATGGGCGACCTGATTGAGGGTGACGCTCGAGCCTTCAACACCAACCTGGTCGTAGAGCCTGACCGAATCTGCTCGTGCTGCGATCCCGAACGCCATCACCAAAGCCGCCAACAAGAGCATAAGCATTCGACGTAAGGTTGCGCCGGGTGTGTTGTCGGGCTCGATATCAAGCATCGGGTACGTCCTTACTTATCGTTGAGCGACTTCATTTAGAACCGGCTGAGGTTGCCGATGACCTGCAGGGCCTCGTCGGCGGCCTGGATCGTCTGGCTGTTCATCTCGAAAGCACGCTGGGTCTTAATCAGCGAGACCAGCTCGATTACGGGGTCGACATTGGAGGATTCGAGGAACCGGTGCATAATCGTCCCGAGTGTGCCCTCGCCGGGGGTGCCTTCGATAGGCGAGCCGGAGGCGGGTGTCTCGATGAAGATATTGCCACCGATAGATTCAAGACCTGCGCGGTTAACGAACGTGGCGATCTCGATCTGACCGAGTTCGACCGGTGCGGTTGAGCCGTTGGTCTTTCCGGAGATGGTGCCGTCTTCGGAAATCTCGATGCCGATGACACCGTCGGGGACGTTGATAGCCGGCTCGAGCCGTGGGCCGTTGGAGTTGCCCAGGACCAGGTCGCCTTCGCTGTTGGGGAAGAAGTTGCCTGCCCGAGTGTACCCAACGCCGTCACCCTGATCGGGGAGGATCGCGATTTTAAAGAACCCGTCACCGTTGATCATCACGTCGAAGTTGCCATTGGTTTTCTGGGGGCTGCCGACGGTGAAGTCGGCTTGCGTGTTGCTTAACCGAGTGCCCAGCCCGACCTGAATGCCCGCGGGACGCTGGTCACCGTTGGCGTTCTCGACGCCTGGCTGCGCTTTTTGTAGATAGAGCAGGTCTTCAAAGTTGGTGCGTGAAGCCTTGAAGCCGACGGTGTTGGCGTTGGCGAGGTTGTTGGCGGTGACGTCGATGGCGTTGGACAAGGCGCTAAGTCCCGTGGCGGCGGAGTGCAGTGCGTTGATGGCCATCGTTTACCTCTTCAGTGCGTCGGCCTGTGCCGGGTGAAACTCGAACGTCTTAACCGACCCGGCCGAGGGTATTAACAGCCCGGTCCAGGATCTGGTCGTGATAACGGATCATGTTGGCGTTGCCCGTGGCGGCTTTGGTGGCGGCGACGACCTGCATCATGGTCATGATGGGGTCGACCCCGCTGGCTTCAATGAAGCCGGGTTTGACACTGGGGTCCTGGATCGCCTGCCTGGGGTCGAAGCCTTCAAAGGCGAACAGGCCCTGGCCTCGCTTGGTCAGGCTGTCTAGGTTGTCGACTCTGGCGACTTGGAGTTGTGCGATAGGTTCGTCGTTAAGTAGTACCTGGCCGTTCGTGCCGATCGTGGCCTTGCCCGGACCGTCCAGGACGATCGGCTGGTCCGAAGCGTCCAACACGCGGTGGCCGGACTGTGTGATCAACTCCTTGGCGCTGTTGAGGGTGAAACGGCCGTCACGGGTCAGGCGGACCTGCGCCTGGCCTGTTTCGGAGTCTATGGCTTCAATAGCGAAGAACTGGTCCTTGCCCTCAAGCGCGACATCCAGCGGGTTGCTGGTGGGTCGGTGAGCGCCTTGAGCAAAGTTGATCCTCTGTCGCCCGGCCAATACGCCGCCGCCGAGACGATCAAGCAGCTCGTTGGAGCCCTCGAACCCTAATTGGTCTTCGATGGCCTCGGGATCTCGCTGGCGGATCGAAGGCATGTCGGGCTTGAAGCCCGGCGTCTCGACATTGGCCAGGTTGTTTGCAAAGACGTCCTGACGGTAGGTATTGGTCAGGACGCCGGAAGCGGACAGATACAGGCCGTAGTTCATCGGTCCACCTCCGTGTGGTCCAAGCCGCCAGTGTCGGCGGCGACTACGTCCCGCGGGGCCGGTCCGTCGACCCATACATCGCTTGCACCCCCCTGGAGAAACCCGTCCGCGGTCTGCTGCTGATGCGCTACCTCGGCCAACGACGCCAGACGCAGGATCGCCTGCCCCAACGTCTGCTGGCTGGAAGAGCGGATCAATGGCAACCAGACCTGTTCACTCATCGCTTAACACTTCCTATCCACGAGGCCGGACTTCAACCGCGGCGCAACGGCACGCCGCCCCCGGTCAGAACGCAACCGGGGTGCCAGCCGTGCCAGACAGTCAGGGCAGGGAATATTTTAAAGGCCGATTATTTATACAAATAACTGATAAATAAGGCTTAATAAATTATTTTGCCGGTTAGAATCGGTGTGGGTGCCAGCCGTCTTGTCTAACTCAAACCTCAAGCCTTCGCGCAACACATGCCTACTGGGCGCAGCCTGTGCGCCGCGCAACAGCTGTCGCGCGGTTCGATGTATGCGCAGAAACCGACCTGAGCCAGCGAACGCACTAGGGCTCTGATTGGCGCGGGTTTATAAAGAAGGATCAGGTAAGCAGAGTACGCCGATGCGCAAAAAGACGATCAAGCCGGTCTTTCAATGGCGGTGATACCGCACGACGATCAAGCGACCGCCCCACTTCAATCAACAGCCGGATCAGGCCGTGATAATCCGACATCGAGATGACTTCCGAGTCGATGTGTTCACCGCCACCGCCAGGATAGTCACGGGCTTTCTGCTTAGAAACTTTTTCGATTGACTTCCCGGGCTTGCGGCGTGATGCGCTGTCGGCGTTGCCGTCGTTCATGTTGTGGTAGTTGCCAAGTGGGAGGCACAGGCAGGTCGCGGTGAACCCGAGGGCTTGAAAGGCGGACGCTTCACAGGTCCCACCGGGCATGAGTTTGCGTTGCCAGTTGAAGCTGGGGTCCTGTTGTTGGATGTGTTGGGCGATCTGTCCAATCTGGTAGGTCAGGCCTGGGTCGAAGCTGCTGGTGCGGTCACCGACTCTGACAATCGGGCCGGCACCGATCGGTGAGTCCGCAAAGCTCTTGGAGGTTTCCAGTGCGACGAGTCTGGCGGCTTTGGGGATGATCCCGCTCTTGCAGGCCCCGATCGCGCCGATGAAACCGACCTCCTCTGCTCGCGTCAGCAGCACGCGCACGTCCGGTCCGCCGGGTTTGGGCTGAGCCTTGTTCAGTTCTTCAAACGCAGCGATCGCCGCGGCGACCCCGGCCAGGTCGTCGCACGCCGGGGCATGCAGTCGGCCTCGGGCCACACGGGGTGCCGGCAGGTTCCAGGTCAATATGTCGCCCGGCTCGGCGACGGTGGGCTTGGCCAATTCGATCATCGCCCGCTTGTCGCCCCCAGGAGCCCCGGGTTCAGGCTTCTTGGCGGGCTCCAACCTGGTCACCCGTCCCGGGCAAGACCCGGAGTCACCGATGTGTAGCCGGACCCGTGATCCGACGAAGTAACGGTCTTGCACCCCGCCACGGAACTCGGCCAGCACGGAACGGGGGCCGATCTGCTTCACTACCACAAACGCCGGGTGGTCCATGTGTGCGGTGAAATAGATGGGCTTGCGCGAACGAGCACCGGCACGTTTGAGCAGGAGGTTGCCAAATCGGTCCTTCGAGAGGTCGACGGATCGTCGCCGGCGTGCCCAACGCTCGACCCAAGCGATCACCTGCTGCTCACAGCCCGTTGCGGTGGGCAGGCCGGTCAATTCCAAGAGGTATTTTTCGTGTCTGGCGTGCATGGTGTCTCCGTAATCACTTGCGGTAGGATGTTAGCCTGTGACGGATCAACCCCCAAACAGCGAGGCCCCGCTGGCATCTGCCTCAGAAAGTCCGGCTGTGGACGTGCGCGATCTGGTCGTGGTACGGCAAGGCACAACGATCCTGGACCGGGTGAGTTGTCGGCTTGAGCGGGGCCGATACACGGCGATCCTCGGGCCCAACGGCTGCGGGAAGACCACGTTCGCCCGCTGCCTGCTTGGCCAGATGTTTGCCACCCGTGGGTCCATCACGGTACTCGGACAGACACTTGGCCAAACCGATATCCGCAAGCTCCGCCGACGCATCGGGATAGTCAATCCGACGACGGATGCGGGGGGCTATCACACGATGGGGGCGGTGGTGGATGCGGATTTGAGCGCGACTGAGGCGGTCATCACCGGGTTCTTCGCGACGGTCGGGCTGTACGACTCATACAGCGATGAACAGCGGGATCGGGCCCGGGAGTTGCTGACGATGGTCGGCCTATCGCATCGGATGGATCTTAGGTTCGGGCTGTTGTCGACCGGTGAGCAGCGGCGGGCGTTGATCGCCCGGGCGCTGGTGCATGTGCCGGAGCTGTTGATTTTGGATGAGCCGACCGCGGGTCTGGATCTGGCTGGACGGGAGCAGGTGCTGGCGACCGTGGAGCAGGTGCTTAGCCAACCCAACCCCCGGGATGCCCCGGCGATCCTGATGATTACCCACCACGTCGAGGAGCTGTCGCCTCAGACAGACAAGGTGATGCTGATGAGGGATGGCCGATTCATCTCCGCCGGGCCGCCCGAACAGATCATCACGCCCGAAAAACTCAGCGAGGCGTTTGGCTGCAAGGTGTTCGTGCAGCGGGTGCATGGCCGGTACTGGCTGCAGGTCCTGCCGGAGGCTTGGGTGGATCTGGTGAAGCCGGATTGATAGGAGATGTCGTGGGTCCTGGATGAGCCCGAATTACTTCCTGCAGATGATCCCCTATACTCCCGATCATGAATGAGAAATCCCCGGTTGTCGGGATCGTGATGGGCAGCGTCAGCGATACGCAGGCGATGCGGCAGTGCACGGCGGTGCTGGAGCAGTTGGGCATCCCCTACGAGATGAAGGTGTGCTCAGCCCACCGGACGCCGCAGCGGGCCCATGATTTTGTCAGCACGGCGGCGCAACGCGGGCTGAAAGTGATCATCGCTGCGGCGGGGATGAGCGCACACCTGGCTGGGGTGATGGCGGCGGGGACGCACCTGCCGGTGTTGGGCGTGCCGATGAAGGGCGAACTGATGGGCGGGATCGATGCGCTGCTGTCGACCTGCAACATGCCCAAGGGCATCCCGGTCGGGACGATGAGCATGGGCAGCCACGGCGCGGTGAATGCGGCTCTGTTTGCAGCCTCGATCCTGGCGCTGTCGGACCCTCAGATCGAGAAACGTCTGCTGGCCTACCGTCAAGCGCAGACGGACGCGGTGCCTGAGTACCCTCCGCAGGCTTAACGACAACGCGTACCGTCTTGAGTGATACGCATCTTTGAACAGAGCACCGCCCGCCCCACCGACGGCCTAAAGCGGTTTCGCCTGATCTATAGCTTTGTGCAGCGGTTCAGACCGAGCGGCCCTCGCCCGGAGTACGCCGCGTGGCCGCGGCGGCTAAACAATACCCGTTATGGATAAACTAAAACCGCTCTAAACCGAGCGGTCTGACTCATTGCTTACGAGACGTTTGACTCCGAGGTGAACAACCACCACCAGACAGATTCAATATAGATTATATTTATTATTTAAGGGCCGTCAGCCAAGCGGGATGCACAGCCAATCCTCTGGGCTGGGTGGAGAACTCGGTGGAGCCGAGGCTATACATAAGATGTATTAATCTTTATACTATAAGAACCGTGAACCCCCCTTGTGAAAGGCCTGCTGATCATGACCGCTGTCCCCCCCGATCGTGCCGTGTCCCCTGCCGGGCCTGCGTTGATCCCGATCCGATTCCAGGTGCTGATCGGAGCGATCCTGGTGCAGCTGGTATTGGGGACGGTGTACGGGTACAGCATCTTCTGGCAGCCGTTGGACTCGGTCGTTTTCCCGGTGGTGGTCACCCAGGCGGAGCAGGCGGCGATGATTGCTGAGGGTGCCGGGGGCGCCGGGGGGGCTGGGGGTGGGGACGCCACGGCTTTG
>JAJDCT010000393.1 GCA_029260695.1 Phycisphaeraceae bacterium | reverse complement strand
CACGAGAACATCACCGCAGACAACTTCCAGAAGGTGCTGGACACACTGGAGTAGTCAGATGGGCTGGTTCACCCGGCTATGCCGGAACACGGGGCTGATGATCCACCACGCAGCCAAGCCGGTCGCCGGCGGCAAGCAAGTTATCAGCCACCAGACACAAGAGCAGAAGGTCAACGACACCATGACCCTCCGCCGAACAACGATCGAGGAGATCGAGGTAAAACCCGGACCTGAGGAAAGTGGTGATGGTTGATACAGCGGATGCCGACTCATTAGATACTACTGCATTACTCAAGCAATATGAGTTGTTGCATGTAACTATGCGGCACCACATAGTTAGGTATTGGTCATTGCCCGTAGGTTATGTCAGCGGAGTTACATTGGTATTATCTCGTGTGGCATGCAATAAAGAATCTGCAGGCATCGAATCAATCATTGGTTTTGCAATAGTCGTATTGGGCTTCATCATCTACTTTTGCATGTCAGGGAACCATGAAGGAACCAGACGAGCTATTGAAAATATCCAGAGAGTGGAGCCTTCGTTAGGCATAAGTGATACGGTTGCGTATAAATCTGCCCACTATATTCCCTTTATTGTTTTGAATGGTTTTGGCATCTGTATGGGGTTGGTCTTCCTGTCCCATAGGTTGCACCAGCTTCTATTCTCTTGAGGTCGCAAGACAATGCTACTGAACGAACCCGTCCTCACCAAGCGCATCCCGACCCACCCCTGGGGTGACCCCGCCGATCGCAAGGTGGTGACCTACGACCAGTACGTCAAGACCGAGGGCTACACCGGCCTGGCCAACGCGCTGGCCATGGACCCCAAGGACGTTATCGAACTGGTCAAGGCAGCCGAGGTCCGTGGACGTGGCGGTGCTGGCTTCCCCGCCGGGATGAAGTGGAGCTTCCTGCCCCCGGAAGACGGCGGACGCCGATACCTCGCGATCAACTCCGACGAGTCCGAGCCCGGGACATTCAAGGACCGTCTGCTGATCGACTTCGACCCGCACATCATCATCGAAGGCATCGCCATCTGCATGCACGCCTGCCGGCTGGACACCGCGTACTTCTACATCCGTGGCGAGTACCACCACCAGCGTGAAGTCTTCGAAAACGCGATCAAGGAAGCCTACGACAACAAAATCTTCGGCAAGGATTCCAGGCTCGGCAAGATCAACGACCGCCAGCCCGACCTATTTCTGCACCGCGGCGCAGGCGCTTATGTCTGTGGCGAAGAAACCGCGCTGCTGGAATCGCTCGAAGGCAAACGCGGTTGGCCACGCATCAAGCCCCCGTTCCCCGCGGTTGCCGGCGCGTTTGGCCGACCGACCATCATCAACAACGTCGAAACCCTCGCCATCTGCACCCCGATACTCGAACGCGGCGAAGACGGCCCCAGGTGGTTCCAGTCCATGGGCACCCAACGCCCCGACGGCGCACCCCCGCACGTCCCCGCCAGCTTCGGCCCCAAACTCTTCGGCGTCTCCGGCCACGTCAACCGACCCGGTGTCTACGAAGAAGAGCTTGGCATCACACTCAAGGACCTGATCGAAGGCCTCTGCCAGGGCATGCGCGGCGGCAAGAAATTCAAGACCGCCATCCCAGGCGGCATCTCCACCGGCGTCCTGAGCACCGAAGACTACGAAGTCAGACTCGACTTCGACATCACCAACAACGACACACTCGGCCTGGGCACCGCCGGTGTCATGGTGATGGACGAAGACACCTGCATGGTCGCCGTCGCACGCAACATCGCTCGTTTCTTCGGCCACGAGTCCTGCGGCCAATGCACACCCTGCCGCGAAGGCACCAACTGGATGTCCAAGATGCTCTCACGCATCGAAGCAGGCGACGGCACCACCCGTGACCTGGACCTACTACTGGAGATCGCCGGCTCCATGGGCGCACTCCCCTCCGGCCGAGGCGCCACCATCTGCGGTCTCGCCGACGGCGCCAACTGGGCCATCCGCACCATCGTCAACAAGTTCTGGGACGAGTTCGAAGCCAAGGTCAGCAAACAACGCTTCGTCTCTCTTTCGGTAGTCGGAAGTTAAGCATACCCCCACGCCCAATGCCGAACCTGAGCCTGACGCTGGCCCGGGTTTCCCCCTTACCTTCCTTACCTAAATTCTCAATCCACCCAGTTTTCTTGCGCTTATTCACAACTCAACCACCCCACACCACCTGCTATCATGTGTCTATGGCGTCCCTAAAAGGCAAACTCCTGCTCGCCGCACCGGCGATGGAGGATCCGAACTTTGCTCGTTCGGTCGTGCTGATCATCAAGCACGACGATGACGGCGCGCTGGGCCTGGTCCTCAACCGCCCGACCGGGGCGAAGGTGCGGGACGCGATCGAGATGGATGGGGACGTGGGCTGCGAGACCGACGCGGCGTTGCTGCGGGGTGGTCCGTGTGACGGGCCTTTGATGGTGCTGCACTCAGAGGCCGAACTGGCCCAGGAAACCGTGATCCCATCTGAGCCCAACGATCCTGGGGAGCCTGGTGTGTACTTCACGGTCGACAGCGACCTGGTCCGCGACCTGCTTACCAACGAACACGCCACCGCCCGCTACTTCCATGGCTACGCCGGCTGGACCACCGGGCAGTTGGACGCCGAGCTCGCCGCGGGGGGTTGGCTGACACTTGACGCGACCGCGCAGAACGTCTTTGAGCCTGACATGGATTCGCACTCGTGGTCGGCCCTCATCAAGGAGCGGGGCCTGGAGGAACTGAAGACCCAGATCAACCCCAACCTGATCCCCCCTGACCCCTCGGTGAACTAAAGGCATTTCTTGGACGCGCTACCGACCGTCAACAATCTCATCGTCCAGGGTATTGAAGCCGGCGACCACCTGGGCGCGCAGGTGTATATCTCCCGTAACCGCGAAGTCGTCGCCGATGCCGCATGGGGCGAGGTACGCCCCGGCATCCCCATGGCCACCGACTCGATCCAGACCTGGATGAGCGCCACCAAGCCCGTCGCCGCGGTCGCGTTCGCTCAGCAGTGGGAGTTGGGCCGACTTGATCTCGATAAGCCGGTCGCCGAGGTCATCCCCGACTTTGGGCAGGGCGGCAAGGAAGCCATCACCCCGCGTCACCTGCTGACCCACACCGCGGGCTTCCGTGCAAGCCGATTCAAATCGCCCGGCGTGCCCTGGGATGACATCATCGCCGCGATCTGCGCTACACCTCTTGAACCCGGTTGGACCCCAGGCGAGCGAGCCGGCTACCACCTGCACTCCAGTTGGTTCATCCTCGGCGAACTGGTCAGCATCGCCTCGGGCAAACCGCCCAGCGACTACTACCGCGAACACATCTTCGAACCGCTTGGGATGGTAGACAGTTGGATCGGCATGCCCGCTGTTTATTACCGCGAACACACCGACCGGATCGGGCAGATGCCCAGGACCACCCGTGGTTCGACGTTGCCCAGTGGGTTCGACCAGCAACGCTGGTGTACCGATTGCCGACCCGGCGGCAGCGGGTATGGCCCCGCTCGTGAGCTCGGCAGGGTCTACGAAATGTTATTGAATGGCGGCGAGCTCAACGGCACACGCATCATCGAGCCCGAAACCGTCTCGCTATTCACAGACCGCCACCGTGTCGGCATGCACGACCACAGCTTCAAGCACATCATTGATTGGGGGCTGGGCTTCATCCCCAACTCCGCGGAATATGGCGTCGATACCGTCCCCTACGGCTACGGCCCGCACGCCTCAAACCAAGCCTTCGGCCACTCCGGCTATCAGTCTTCCGTCGCCTTCGCCGACCCCACACACAACCTGGCCATCGCGATCGTATTCAACGGCATGCCTGGAGACACAGCCCACCATAAGCGCAACAACGAAATACTCGCCGCGCTCTACACAGACATGGGGCTTGTTTAGATAGGGAAATGCCGGCCCCGCCTGGGGCCCGACGCGATGCGCTGGACCGCGTGTGCGGTCAGGCTCATCAGGGTCTGCTCGTCCAGATCGGATAGCAGTTGCCTGAGTTGACGGTTCAAAGGGCGGTTGTCCCACCGACCGAAAGCCGGTAAATCAGAAAGAAGACGAGCGGCCGTGACGTCAGTGTGTTGCCTGTCATTCATCCAGCGGGTTCTCCCGTCCGCCCCGTTGTCGCGGACGCTCGTCTTCCAAATGAATGATCGGTCGCGCGCGGCTCGGTCTTGATCGTGTCGTAAGGATTATCTGGGATATGCCGAATTTTTTGCCGCCGCCCGCACTCTTCGCGTATGCTGTGTGTAGATATTTCAGAAGACCCGGGTGTATCCGGGGTGGGCACAAAAGAAACCCGGCTTACCAATCACATACAGAACCGAAAGGTCGACAGGATGGGAACAAGGTGGATCACTAGCATGGCCGTCTGCGCAGGCCTTGTCGTTATGCTTCTCGGGCTGGCCGCCTGCAACCAGACGAAGGAAGTCACCGACCACGATATCGATTTGATCGATGATATCGGTCTTGTGGAACTGCTCGAGGAGGAGCAGGACGTTGTGATCGTCGATGTCCGCCCGGATTACCGGTACCGGACCGGCCACATCCCCGGCGCGATCAACATCCCGCTGCCGGATCTTAATCCGAACGACCCGCGTTTCGCAGATGTGGATCACATCGTCGTTTACGGCGATGGTCCGAGGAATACCCTGTCCCACGCCGCAGCCAAGAAGCTGCTCGCCGGGGGCAAGGTCCTTGTATCGGACTACCGCGGCGGCTTTGAGATGTGGAAACGCAACGACCATGAAATCAAAACGGGGTCGTAGACCAGAGAAGCAGACCTCTTAGACGGTTTCTGATTGAGCTCTGGGCGTTATGGGTCTCCCGCAGTCCCCGGCTTTGCCGGGGGATTGGACATGATGATGGGCACGAGTTTAAATCGTGATCCGTATTAGTTTAAGGCTAGGGGGTGATGTTTAGCCGCCCCGGACACACGGCGTACTCCGAGAGCGCCGACCCGAACTATCCTCTACGTCTGCGTTGCACAGCCCGCCTACACCACAACCCCATCCCCCCCCGGCTGCGCCGCCTTCTCTGGCCAAAGCCCCGCCAGCAAACAGATAATCCCCACCGCCAGCAAAACATACCGGCTGGGTCCATCCGTCAGCCGGGTCAGCCTCGTATTGATCTGCCGCAGCGGCGCAATATCTCGCCCAACCACCGGCTG
>JAJDCT010000392.1 GCA_029260695.1 Phycisphaeraceae bacterium | reverse complement strand
CAAGGACCACGAGGAGGTGCTCCTGGCATTGGCGGTCGACGGATCATCCGGGCCTGTCCGGGTACTCAAGCCGGGGATCATCGCGTTGTCCCACGAAACCGGCGCACCCATCTTCGCGGTCCACGCCGCCAGCTCACTGGCGCTCAAAGCCCCTAGCTGGGACCGGACCCGTTTCCCACTGCCCTTTGGGCGGATCGTCATCGTGATGGAAGGGCCACTGCGTTGCGACGACAACCCGCTGAGCGGCACAGAATTCCGCCGACTGAGAGATCAGGCGCAGTTGATGCTAGAGGACGCGGCGAACCGGGCAGAGCATTTCCTCAAGCACGGCGAACTCCCCCCACCGGACCCGGCCGTGGATCTGGACCCGACCTATGGCGAGGAAGACAAGCGCGTCGGCCGATCACTGCTGCTACCCGGCGAGCCCCTGCCCAACCCCCGACTCAGAAGCGATCCCCCCCCCGCAAGCGATCCGTGAGCCACGCCTCACATCTTCACAGAATCTTCACACAAAAAAGCCCTCCATACCCAGGACCACGGCAAAGAATCACCGCCCGGCAAGCCAATCAATCAATTCCGATCATTTTTTCTTGCTCTGTCACCCCACACGCCGGTAGAATCGGATCGTGATGTCACCTCTGTGTAGCTGGGGACCGGGCGGCTGTTCCACCGCCGATTTAATAACCGGGTCTTCAAAAACCACCTACGGCATCCATAATCTCCAGGAGCCGACCCATGCACCCCATCACGATGCGTCTCGCCCCTTTCGCCGCAATCATAGCACTGAACCTGCCCGCCGCTTTGGCCTCCGCCAACACCGTGTCATGGGTCAATGTCCCGATCCCAGCAGGCACGGCTGTAACCGCAGGCTCATCGGGCGCTACCGGCTCGTTGGACGGATTCAGGAGTTTCGATCTGACCCTGAGTACCACTGGCGACTGGGAAGCCGCGGCCCTGCTAATCGAGTTGGCCGGCGGTCAGATTTTCCAGGAAGCGGAGGGCGGAGGCTTCAACGGGACGACCCTCGGCCAGCCTAACCCAAGCCTGTTGGGCGTATTCCCCTCGTCCCAATTCGACACCCATATTTTTGACCCACACGGCGGGGCGGTGATCGCCGGTGCCGGCGGTGACGCGGGCGGAGATATCCAACAGTTCGATTCCGCAGAGATCGACATCTCCTGGGCCAGTGCTGTTGCGGATACGGCGGATGTCGGCACATTCAGCATCGCCCGGATCACCCTGTCGGATGACGCCCAAGGCACGGTATCCATCTCGTTTACCGCCGCCGACGTGGGCAAGCCAATCACGGCAATTTCCTCATCCTTCCCATCCCCGAACCCGCAACACTCGCCCCGCTGGGCCTGGGCGGGCTGGGGCTGATACGTCGCGACAAACGGTGTGGTGGCGAAATCTGAGCCGGTCGTTAAACTCCTGCCACCATGAACGGACAGGGCAGAAACCCTCAAAACCCACTATCTCCCCCTGCTTTGGCCCGGCTGGCACTGGAAGACGGCAGCGTCTTTGTTGGCGAGGCTTTTGGGGATACCACAGCTAAGACCCTGGATGCGGAGGTCTGCTTCAACACCTCGTTAAGCGGGTACCAGGAGGTCCTGACCGACCCGTCGTATGCCGGGCAGATCGTAACGATGACCTGCCCGCTGATCGGGAACTATGGGGTCAATGACGGCGATCTAGAATCTTCACGGGCCCAGCCCCGTGGGTTCGTGGTGCGGGAGCTTTCCAACACCGCCAGCAACTACCGTGCGACCCGGGAGCTTTCGGCGTGGCTGGCCGACCAAGGCGTGACCGGGATCAGCGGGGTGGACACACGGGCACTGACCCGGAAGCTGCGGACCCAGGGGGCGCTCAAGGGGGCCCTGTCGACCGACCCGGATGTGACCGACGCTCAGTTGGTCGAGACGGCGAAGCAGGCCCGTGGGCTGGTCGGCGTGAACCTGGCCAAAGAGGTCAGCCTGACCGAGCCGACCCGCTGGGACCAGGGGCTGGGTGACTGGGTACCGATCCAGGGAGATGCTCCTAAGCCGGCCAAGCGTTTTAATGTTGTCGCGCTGGATTGCGGGGCAAAGCTGAACATCCTCAGGAGCCTGGTGGATTGCGGGTGCGAGGTGACAGTGCTGCCTTACGATGCGGACCCGGCGGCGGTGTTGGAGCACAAACCCGACGGGTTATTTATCTCCAACGGGCCGGGCGATCCCTCAGCGGTGACGGCCACGATCGAGAGCCTTAAGCAACTACGCGGCAAGCTGCCGATCTTCGGGATCTGCCTGGGGCATCAACTCTTAAGTAGAGCTATCGGGGCCGAGACTTTCAAGCTGAGGTTCGGCCACCGCGGCGGCAACCAGCCGGTGCAGAACCTGCACACCCGGAAGGTCGAGATCACCAGCCAGAACCACGGGTTCGCGGTGGATATCGACAGCCTGAAGAAGGCCGGGGGCGAGCCGACGCACATCAACCTCAACGACCAGACCCTTGAAGGGTTCCGTCACGGGGCCGAGCCGATCTTTGCGGTGCAGTACCACCCCGAAGCCAGCCCCGGGCCCCACGACGCACGCTACCTGTTCGATTGCTTCATCGACATGATGACGACAGGCCAAAGCCCGACCGGCGAGCAGATGGACCGGGCGCAGCGGCGCAGAAACCTCGTCGGCACCGGGCCGGCGTAGTCACGGACAGATCACCTCATACATTTTGATTAGCGATGGGTTCGCGATGGCATTCCACGCCGCGAAGCGAGGGACAACACCGAGCTAATTAAGAGGATAACCGCCGATCCGGGTTCGGGCACATCCATCGGAGCAGCATTTGTCTGGGCCCCGGCGCCCCAGTTACCCAACACGACATTCAGGTCCGAGATACCGACGAAACCGTCCAAGTCCAGATCCCCAACGAGGATCCCGCCGGGATTGCTCTGATTCCAATGGGACAGGATGATCGACAGATCACTCAACCCAACGGTGCCATCCATGTCGGAGTCTCCACTTACCCATTGGCGCAGGGTCATCAGCGGGTCACCGACCACGGTATTCACAAACGAGAGCTGTGGCGTCGCGGCCCAAGCGGCTTCCGCGAAGGTGAAGCCCCGCAACAGCATGTCCCAGAAAATATCCTCGTTGGCAACAGTCGCGGCACTGGCGCCTGGCTCCTGGACGTGGCCCAGCGCCGCGGTCCCGCCGGCTTGGATCCATTCGGAAATCAAGCTCTGCCCGTATTTGTTATTGCCTTCGGTGAAGCTGTAGGCGTTGAAACTCTCCCAGGTATGGAAGACCGCGCCGTCTGCGATTTCGAATTGCAGGTCGTCGACGAACCCGGAGCCTGCGGCGTGCGAGCCGTGGCTGACATACCCGATGACCGGCCAAGGCGCGTCGTTGATTTCCGCTGTCGTGTTGTCATACACCAAGCCCTGCCCCTGGGGCTCAAGCACGTCGAACGCCAACTGCGGCATCCGGTCGACCGATGCGGCGGGTGCATCGGGGTCATCGTCGACAATCACGAGCTGTTGCGTCGGCATTATGAACGCGGTTTGCGCTCGATCGATACCGCCTTTGATATCGTTCACAGTGAAGCCATCGAGCCTGGCGGCGAGCCTCATACCCTCGGTCCCAGGGTCATTACGATCAAAAGCGATGGGCGAACTGAAGTAAGGATTGGAGGCGTGATGCTGGGTGCTGAAGGGAAACGACGGCGGAGACATGAAGTCGGCCTGGTCACCCATCATCGCGGTGGAATCGATCAGATCGACGCGGGTCAGTTCGCTTTCCAGGCTGGAGTAGGGCTCCCACCAGTCATCAAGAATCGAAACGCCGAACGGCTCGCCACGCCAACCGGGGTAGGTGCCTGGGTTGGGGGCGGTGTTCTCGATCC
>JAJDCT010000391.1 GCA_029260695.1 Phycisphaeraceae bacterium | reverse complement strand
GGCTTCTCCCCGGTCTCCGGGTCGGCCATCGTGCTGTTGAGCCCGACCGCGATAAGCGACACCGTCACGATCGCCACCAGCGTCGCCGGCACCGCACGAGTCAGCTTCGGCAATACAAAAATAATCACCATCGTCAGCAGCACCAACCCGACCATGATCGTCATCCGCGTGCCGGCGAGGTAGTGCATCATCCCGTCGGCACCGATCGTCTTGAAGCTGCCGAGTTGCGCAAGCCCGATGACAATCGCCAGCCCGTTGACAAACCCGAGCATCACCGAGTGCGGCACCATGCGGATCAGCTTACCCAAGCGCAGCAGCCCGATGGTGATTTGGAATAGACCGCAGAGGATGACCGCGGGGAACAGGAACGCCACGCCGTGCATCGCGACTAAACCGACCACGACGACCGCCATCGCGCCGGTCGCGCCGCTGATCATCCCGGGACGCCCGCCGAGTATCGCGGTGACTAGTCCGATGATGCACGCCGACCACAGCCCGATCATCGGGTCGACCCCGGCGACGAACGCAAACGCAACCGCCTCGGGCACCAGCGCCAGCGATACGGTCAGCCCCGAAAGGATGTCGGCCTTGGGCGAAGCGGGCACCATCGACTTGATGGCGACCCAGGGTTTGCGATCAGATACAGCTTGGGCCACGCGGGCCGCGGTGGAATTCATGGTGGTGTTCCGTGTATTTACGCCGCCGGTGCAGCGTCCACGGCTACAAAGGGCAAATGTGAGGAGCGACACATTAGCGATCACGCCCCGTGGGGTCAATAAACCAGACTATTCCGGAGGGTGTCTCGCAGAGCCCTATGGAGTGCTAAAGCACGTCTAGCCAAGCACCGTCAAATCGCTAACTCACTCAGGCGTCTTGTCTGAATCGCTTTTATCAAATCATTAAGGCGTTCAGCAATACAACATTCATCCCGCCGCGAGCAGATGGACGCCGGCCGCTGCCGCAGCACCGAGGATGGGGCCGACGATGGGGACCCAGGCATAGGACCAGTCGCTGGAGCCCTTGCCGGGGATCGGCAGGATCGCGTGTGCGATGCGCGGGCCCAGATCGCGAGCGGGGTTGATCGCGTAGCCGGTGGGGCCACCCAGTGACAAACCGATGGCAAAGACCAGCAGGCCCACGGGGATCGCGCCGACGGAGCCGAGGCCGACAGCAACCTTTTCACCGTTGAAGATGATCGGGTCCCCGCTGGCGGTCGCCGCATCTGCATGTGCGAAGTGCAGGACGGCGATGAGCAACACGAAGGTGCCGATGGCTTCGGTGACGGTGTTCCAACCCAAAGAGCGGATGGCGGGGCCCGTGCTGAACGTCGCGAGCTTGGCGGCCGGGTCGTCGCAGGCGGCGTAGTGTTTGGCGTAAGCGAGGTAGGCGAGTGTGGAGCCTATGATCGCGCCGATCATCTGCGCAGAGATGTAGGTCGGGACCAGGGCCCAATCGAACTTCCCGACAGCTGCGAGGCAGAGGGTCACAGCCGGGTTGATGTGGGCGCCTGAATAATCACCCACACAGGCGACCGCGACGAACACGGCCATGCCCCACCCAGCGGTGATGACGATCCAACCGGAGCTGTTGCCTTTGGTCCCGGTCAACACAACGTTGGCGACCACGCCGGTGCCTAAAAGCAAGAGCAGGGCGGTCCCAATGATTTCGGCGACGAATGGAGTCATGCGGGTTCTCCTGAAAGCGTGAAGTGTGTGATCGTTGTGTTTGTGCAGCGGTGGTTCGAGTGAAGGGGTCGTGTCACCGCTCACCCGTCGTCCTTGGGTTCCCATCCCTTGGCGCGATCGACGGCATGCCGCCAGCGATCTCTTAGCGCCTGCGCCTGTGCGGCGGGCATGCTCGGCTCAAACGTGCGGTCCGCCTGCCAGTGGGAGCGGACGTCATCGATCGACTCGTAGTACCCGGTGGCGAGCCCGGCGAGGTAGGCGGCACCCAGCGCTGTGGTCTCCAGAACGGTCGGCCGGACAACGGGGGTCTGCAGGATATCGGCCTGGAATTGAAGCAGCAGGTTGTTCGCAGCCGCTCCACCGTCGACACGCAACTCCTTGAGTTTGCTGCCCGAGTCGGATTCCATCGCACTGACGAGATCGGCGACCTGGAAGGCGATACCCTCGAGCGCGGCCCGTGCGATGTGGGCCGAGGTCGTGCCACGTGTGATGCCAAGGATCGCGCCGCGTGCGTAGGGGTCCCAATCCGGTGCGCCCAAGCCGGTGAGCGCGGGGACAAAGAACACACCGCCGGAGTCGGGCACGCTGTCGGCGAGGCCTTCGACTTCAGGTGATGACCGTATGAGTTTCAGCCCGTCGCGGAGCCATTGGACGATCGCGCCGCCGACGAAGACGCTGCCCTCCAGTGCGTAGGTGGTTTGGCCGTCACGGTTCCACGCGATGGTGGTGAGGAGTTGGTTCTTGGATTGGATGGCCTGCGTGCCTGTGTTCATCAGGAAGAAACAGCCCGTGCCGTAGGTGTTTTTCGCAAGACCGGGCTCGGTGCAGACCTGGCCCATGGTGGCGGCCTGCTGGTCACCGACGAGTGAACCGATAGGCACGCCGTTGAGTTCGGATGACGCGGAGACCTCGGCATAAACCTGCGAGCTTGGGCGGACATCCGGTAGGATGCTCCGCGGGACGTTCAGGGCTTTGAGTAGCTCGTCATCCCAGTCGCCAGAATGGATATTGAATAACAGTGTGCGCGAGGCGTTGGAGTGGTCGGTGATGTGGAGTTGGCCGGCGGTGAGTTTGTAGACCAGCCAGGAATCGACCGTGCCGAAGGCAAGCTCGCCGCGTTCGGCGCGTTGTCGTGCGTCGGGGATGTTGTCGAGGATCCATGCGATCTTCGTGCCGGAGAAGTAGGCGTCCAGGACGAGGCCTGTTTTTTGACGGAAGGTGTCTTCCAGGCCGTCGGCTTTGAGGCGGTCGCAATGCCCGGCGGTTCGGCGGTCCTGCCAGACGATCGCGTTGCAGATGGGTGCGCCTGTTTTACGATCCCAGACGACGGTCGTTTCACGCTGATTGGTGATGCCGACGCAATCGATGTCTTTGGCCTGGAGGTTAGCGCCGGCAAGCGCTTCGGCGATCACGCCGGCCTGGCTCGACCAGATCTCGTTGGCGTTGTGCTCGACCCAGCCGGGCTTGGGGAAGATCTGCTCGAACTCTTTCTGTGCGACCGAAACGATCGCGCCGCCCTGATCAAAGACGATCGCGCGCGAGCTGGTGGTGCCCTGGTCCAATGAGACGATGTACTTCAATGCACTACTCCTGTTTGGGCCGCCCAACCTCGTGGCTCGAAGTAAGATGACTTGGCCACGACAGAACCGATGTGTCCGGTTGATAATCCCAAGTGTCTGATCGGCCGTCAAGGCAGTGCGTGGCCTTCGTTGATATATGGATAGGCCGGGCAGTGGGGATAACCGTCGAGGCGCGAGAGGAGGTGTTTCACCGCAGAGGGCGCGGAGGAAGACGGGTAGAATGAACCACAGAGACACAGAGGCATAGAGGAAGGTGGGGGACAGAGATAACGGGGAGAGGACATATCCGCAGATTGCGCAGAGGAAGACTATTGAAACAGTGATGAACGGTGATGAAGAGCTAGGCCAAGCCGCTAAGCGAAAGGCTTTTGCCAGCGTTCATCAGCGTTTATCACTGTTTCACACACCTTGATCTTCTCTGTGTCTCTGTGCCTCTGGGGTTAACTCTTGATTTCTATTATCTTCCTTGGCGTCCTTAGCGTCTTAGCGGTTGAAGTTCCTGATCTAAAAGACCCCACGAGGTCCCGGCGGTAACGGCAGGCGCGGTTGCCGCGGGACCGGGTCGAGTCCGCGTCCTGTTTATCCGTCATCTGGCCGGGGCGATCCGCTACAACGTCCCGTCACCGGGTGCACCTTTTGAGTACACCGTTCCGTGGGGGCAGCCCGTGAGTCCCGGTCCTTTTAATCAGCGGATGCTCAGGGTAGCTGACGATCGCCGTCGTGAGGTTGTCGGCAGACGCCCCCCGGAAGTAAATCCAGGAAAAAACTGCGTCTCCATACTTGGATGAAACGTCATGTGTGCGCGCACATAGGCAGTTATTGC
>JAJDCT010000390.1 GCA_029260695.1 Phycisphaeraceae bacterium | reverse complement strand
AACATCGGGAGCATCTCGATCATGTCGTTGACCATCTGCCCGTCCCGCATCGACGAGACCGAAAGCAGGATGTGTGACGCATCAAAATCCACCCCGTCAAGGACCGCATCAAGATCAACCCACCGCCCCCCGGATGCACCCCCGCCCCCGGAGGCACCCCCGCCCGCAGAGGTAGTCCCCTCGGAAGCTGCCTGAAGATTATCCAAGCCGGTTACACCCGCATCCCCGCCCGTGGTTTCAGAGTCGGGATTACCCACGGATTCGACCGCCTCGCCGGGTAGCCATGCCTGGGTCCACATGTGATACCCGAACACCCCGGATTGGCCGAGGAACTCATCGACGTAAATCAACCCACTGACGGTTCGGCTTGGGATACCCTCGGCCCGAAGGAGCGCAGCCAGGAGCACCGCGTGCTCCGTGCAGTCGCCTTGCGCGGTGAGTGCGACCTCCCCCGCCGACGCCAGGCCGACCGAAAGGTCCTTCTCGTCGATGTAGTTGTAGACGAACGCCCGCAGCTTGCTGGCCCGCTGCCAGGCCGACATGCCTGACTTGTCCGCTGGCAGGGCCTGGCTCAACAACTCACGGACCTTGGTGTTTTCGTGGTCGATCATGTTGGATGGCTCGAGGTGCGCATCGCCCGGGAGGTCGTCGACCACATTCACCGGGTTATCCATGTCCACCACCACCGCCGCGGCGAGTCGGTTGTCGTACACGACACGCTGATACCCCGCGCGGGGCAGGTGCAGAGCCACCCCATCGCCCCCGTCAAGCGAGACCCGGTAGATCGCACGCCGGAGGCCGCGGGCATTCTCGATCGGCTTGTCCGGGCGGATCAAAGTCCTGGCCATCACCTCCGGGGGGTCTATCTCGGCCTTGGCGAGTTGCTCGTCGGCGGCGATCATTTCCAGATCCATCCCCGGCATGATTTGCACCGATGTCTTGATGGCCCGGCCCTGCTCGTCGACGTATTCCCGCGCCTTCACGCCGGGCATGTTCGAGATCGTCGTGTCCCAGACCACCGCCGGGACGATCTTCCCGAACACCTCGATGTTCTCCCGGCCGGCAATGTTCATCGACGCATCAATCAGCGTCACGCCCATACTCGCGTCTATCAGCTTGGCGGAGATGTGTTCTTCCCCACTGTTGATCTGTTTTTCGATCTGTCTCTGCGCGGCGGCGGGCGGGAGGTAAGAAGGATCGATCGCCGGGAGGGTGACGGTCCGCGCTCCGGGCCCCCGACCGGTGGTCCTCTCGATCCCCGCGTCGGTAAATTTCAGCCGGTTGACAATGGCAACCGCACCGGGCTTGAGTGTGCTGGATGCTTCGATCGGTTTGCCGTCTTCGGTCTCGACAAACCACATCAGGTGATCGATGGTAACCGCCTGATTACCGCGCTTGATGCTGATCCTCATGTCGGTCTGCGTGATGATCCTGCCGGCCTTGCGACGTTCGGTCGCGTGGACATACCCGGCGTTCTCGCCGGACATCTTTAAGACATACCACCGATCGAACACCGTAACCGTATCGTCGGACGCCCGGGCCTGTACCGAAACCGCCAGGACGCACAGCAAAGCCAATCCTACAACGGTATGGGTCTGTCTAGTTTTCATACACGGTATTGTACCCCGGCATTGGCGATCGGTTCACCGGCCAGTGTCTTGCGCAGGGCGAGGAGGCTATCGGGCGGGTACAGGGCGAAGCACCAGTCCCGCCGAGCCGCTACCCGGGCGTTACCCACACCGGCCCGCGCCAGATGCAATTCACGCTCGGCCGACGCCAGTGCTCGGGGGTTCTGCTCAGCCAACGCACGGTTGATTTTCTTGAGTTCACCAAACGCCGTACGCCGACGGGCTCGGCCCCGGTCGTCGTCCATGTGTGCGAGAAGTTCTCGCTTACGCCGGACTTTCTCGCCGTCAAGATCGAGCACGCGGTCCAGGTTGTGAGGCAGGTGGTGCATCCGCCACACCGCACGGGCTAACTCAGCCCGGTCGGCGATCGGTGCACCCAAATCCAGAAACACATCGGCCGTCACACCCGCCATCGGGGCCAGCTCTTTGCCGGCCCAGTCTCGCCACCACGCCTCGGTCACCCGGTCGTAGACCAGCCCGCCGGTCCCGTGGATGAAAAGGTCACAGAGATACCCGCGCATCACCGCCGTCAGCAGCAGCGCACGCGGCAACAGGGTCACCGCCTGGCGATCGATCGGTTCGCCATCGTCATACACAAACATCGCGTCGGAGTCTGCCAAATCTACAAACACCCGTCGGCGCTGCTCGTTCCAACCGACCGCCCATAGAGGTAATTCCACAAACTCACGGCCCACCACCATCGGCGTCATCCCGGCCTGCGGGTGATCGGCTACCGCGCGGTTGTACACCGTCGCGCACCGGTGCGCATCGTCGAGCATCCGTGACACAACCGATTCATAAATCTCTAACCCCGCAAGATCACTGACCATCATCACCGGCAGGTCCCCGGCATAAGGCCGCTTGAGCCTTGCCAACACCACCGCGATCTGCTCGGCGAGCGATTCACACGTCGGCAGGTCGGCCAACGCTTCTGACAACACGCCGGTCAGCGCCGGGTCCAGACCCGCAAGCCGATCCTCGAGCCGACGCACATCGGCGGGCGGTTGAAACCCCGTGGGGACGCCCTGTTTTTGTTCACCCAGGATCGCCGCTTTCATTTTCAGTTCATCGCCATCCACAAACGGGACTTCAATCCGCCAAGCCTCGTTGGCGTCCTGGTCCACCACGAGATGCAGCCGCTGTGCGCCCAGCCTTTCAGCAGCGAGGTCCAGGGCGATGTCTTTGGCGAGTATCCCAGGGTGCCAGAGCTGCCCCTGGTGCCCGGTTGCGATCAAACGAGTCGCGGGGGCATCAAGCGTGGCGGTCCCGAGCCGTTTGGCCCGGGCGTTGATGCGCTCGATCAATGGCGTGCGATCGTGCCGTGAGTCTTCACTGATCGACCATGAAGACATCGTCGGTTCGACGCGCACACTGGGGGGAGGGTGCGTCATACCGCGGCGGTACAGGGTGCGAACTTGTCCGGGTGCTTGGCCAACTCCGCACGGAACACCTGCTTGTAGTGCTTAAGGCGGTGGTCCGCATCATCCAGAGGCCCGCCGAAGCTGCGGTTGGGATCGTTGTAGATCAGGTTGATCGGTATTTCGGTGATACGCAGGTCCGCTGCGGCGGCCATCACCCAGGCCTGCAAAGGCACGGCGTAGCCCGACTCGTCGATGTGCATGTGCTTGAGTGAGGAGACACGGTAAGCCTTGAATCCGCAGAACGTATCTGTCAGCGACATGCCCAGACAGCGGTTGACCATCTCGGTGACCTGCCCGTTGATCACGCGTCGGTCGGCGGGTGGTGGGTCGCCACAGCGTTCATCATGCAGGTACCGGCTGCCCGAAATGATGTCCGAGTTATCCTCGGCGATCGCTTGATAAAAGTCCGGCAGGCTCTCGGGCTCGTGCTGCTCATCGCAGTCCATCGTGATCAGCCAGTCGTATTGGTAACACTGGGCGTATCGAAATGCGTCACGTATCGATCGGCCGTAGCCGCGATTCTCGGCGTGGCGGATCACGTCGACTGGCTGCTTGGCGAGCAGGCACGGCGTGTCGTCGGTCGAGCCGTCGTCGATCACCAGGATGTGCTCGGCGTACTGGCGGACTTCCTGAAGCACCTTGGTCACATACTTCTGCTCGTTGTAAACGGGGATCGTCACAATGATGCGGGGGCTGACGGCGGATGGACGCATGTAATAACCTCGTTGGGCAGGGGTTGCGGGGCATTGAAATGTAGGCGACCGGCCACCGCCGATCAACCTGACCAACGCGCCAATTCGACAAACTGTTCCACCGATAGCGATTCCGGGCGGGCATCGGGGTCGATCCCGTCGGGTAATGCCCGATCACGGCCCAGGATCGCCCCCAGCTGCTTGCGACGCTTTTGAAACAACTTCTGCAACAGCCCGCTCAACGCCACGGGGTCATCGGTCAGCGGGTTTGCCCGTCTTACCAGCCGGACCACCGCCGAGGCGACCTTGGGCCGGGGCCAAAAACACTCCGGCGACAACGTGCCCACGCGGTCCACCTCACACATCGCCTGGAGGATCACGCTCAACGGCCCGTAATCCTTGCCGCCCGGCGCTGCCGTAATCCGGTCCGCCACCTCGCGCTGGATCATCACCACCGCCGCCGACATGGCTGGGTGATCCACCGCCAGGTTCACCAGCAACGGCGAGGCGATGTTGTACGGGAGGTTGGCGATCATCTTGAAGGGGGATTGGGGGTTGGGAGAAGGATCAGACGCAGATGCGGCGTGCAGGAACTCGATCACCGCCGGGTTAAGCGTGTGTTTGCTCTCAAGCACGTCGCCGATGTGCAGATGGAACCGGTCGCCGAAGTCCGACAGTCGGTCACGGAGGATCGGCTCCATGTCACGGTCGATCTCAACCGCCACCAGATCCGCCCCGGCTTCCAACAACCGCTCACTGAGCGCCCCGGTCCCCGGCCCGACCTCCAGCACCAGCCCGCCCTCTTCAAGGTCGGCCGCGTCCATGATCCGGCGCATGTGGTTGCCGTCGTGCAGGAAGTTCTGCCCAAACCGCTACTTGGGGAGCAGGCCGTGCCCTGCCCGCAGGTTCTTGATGTCGGTGAGGGTCTGCGCCATAGATACACAGCATAACGCCGACCGGCCCGGTGTTACGCCTGACGCCGACGAAACAGAGCCAGCGTGCCGAGCGACAGCAGCGCCAGGGCAGTGGGCTCGGGGATCAATATCGTCGGTGGCGTGCCCGCGTTAAAGTTAGACAGGACGATATTCATATCGTCTAGCCCAACGAAACCATCGCCGGAGGGATCGGCCTGATCGCCTGGGGTAACGTTGTTGTGCCACTTTAAGAGTAGTTCGTTCAGGTCCGTGACCCCGGTAAATCCGTCACCATCCAGATCACCCGGCACACCGATGGGATTGTAGTCCCAAGGCCCCTGGACCATGCTGGCATTCCAATCACCCAGGACGAGATTAAGATCCTCGATACCGACGAATCCGTCACCGGATGGGTCAGAATGCGGGTCGGCCGAGCCATCGGTGTTCCATTGGCCCAGCACGATATTCAGGTCCTCGATGCCATTGAATAGATCATCGTTCACGTCACCGGGTAAGAAGTTGGTCTGCAGCACGCCGTTGGATAGCGTACCGCTGATGAAGTTGGCCTGTGCGTTGAATGATTCAAACACGGCCAATGACCATGTGCCCTCTGCATCGTCGGAAAAGACAAAGTTGCCCATCGTCTGCAGACCGCTATTCTGATTGCCTTGCCATTCAACGCTAATGCCGCTCGGCCCAGTATCTGGTGGGCCTAGAGGGGCACCGAGTTCAACAGCGGTACTGCCTCCAACGCCACCAGCGCCGAGTGTTTCTACGTTAAGCACCGAGCCCTGCGTTAAGGACACCAGAATGTCGGTGCCAATCCAGTTCTCGGTCGTCGTGACATTCAGTGCGTTAGCCACGCTGGCGCCGCTCGTGGTGACACCGACATCGACGTTGATCGTCCCGAAGGCCGGGCAGGCGATCGCCGCAACGGCGGCGGCTATGAGGCTTGCTTGCTTCGTGAAGCGCATCGTTGTTCCCCTGGGATAAAATCGCCGACAGTCCCCGATCCACATCATATGAGCCTAACGCGCGCCAAGACACAATACAAGGGTATTTGGCAAGTCTTTTTATAGCTCCTGCTCTAGCCGCCGACGGCCCGCAGCCACGCCTTGGCCATGAGCATGTGCCCGGCCACGGTCGGGTGAACGCCGTCGGGTGCCCAGTACTCGGCCGGGGCGTCGTTCAGTGCGTCGTTGAACACCTGCTGGTACGGGACCCACACGGCCTGAAATTTATCCGCGATCCGTCGGGCCGCCTCACGGTAAGCGGTGATCCCCTCGATGTGCGCCTCGCTGATGTCGCCGGCTTCGAGCAGGAATGGCTCGCCGATGATCAGCTTCACCTCCGGCAGAAAGACGCGGGTGCGCTCCAGCAGAATATCATAGTCGCGCTCGTATTCCTGGATCGTCCCACCGAAGCCGTGGCGGTGGATATGGCAGTAGTCGTTGACCCCGACGAGGATGCTCAACACGTCGGGGCTGATCTTCAGGCAGTCCTTTTGCCAACGGTCGGTAAGCTGGTAGACCTTGTCGCCACTGATGCCGCGGTTGTACACGCTTAGCCCCAGCCCGGCGTGGTGGTGCAGTAGGTTCGCGGAGGCGTGGAAGACGTATCCTTGGCCCAGCGCGGCGGGG
>JAJDCT010000389.1 GCA_029260695.1 Phycisphaeraceae bacterium | reverse complement strand
CTGTATTCGTCGTCGGTGATGTCGGTGGGCATCAGTTGTCCTCCGGCTGTGTTGCGGGCATGGCCTCTGGTGCCTCCCCGGTGAACCCGGCGATCGCCCAGTCGTCTATGCCGCGTGAGATCGTGACGATGTATTCGTTGCCGATGGCGCGTGGCGGGTCGTGGTCTGGGTTTGCAGGTGTGTGGGTGAGTACGGCCAGGATGTAGTGCCGGCCGTCGCCGCCTGTGACCACAGCCGAGTCGGCGTACCAGTCGCTCCATGTGCCGCTCTTACGGATGATCTGAACGTCCCGGCCTGCGAGCCCAAGAACGACCTTGGACCTGAGGTGCTCGATGCCCGGGCTCTCGAAGATTTCGCGCATCGTTTTCGATGCCTGCGGGCTGACCAGTTGGCCCTGCTCAAGCATCAGGTAGTAGCGGAGCAGCTGCCGGACGGTCGCGGCATGTGATTCGCCTGCCAACGGGTCGCGGTTGCGTTCATCACCCTTGGCGTAGTGTTTGCCCATCCACAGCCCCCCGCCGCGCAGGGGATCGTACAACCGGTATTGCGGCGAGGTCAGGACATCAGCAATCGTTTCAAACCCGAGTTGTTGGCTGTACTTTGCTGCAAGCGTGTTGTCAGACCGCTTGATCATCAGGCCCAACTCCTGGCGCGTTTCGTCGTCGAGGTTCTCGGCCGCGTCAGGGTGGGTCTGGAAATACGACAGGAGTATGGTGATCTTCGGGACGCTGGCGGCGTAGTACATGGTGTCGGCTCGGAGCATCGCAAGCCGGCCGGTGGTCATGTCAAGGAGGCCGACGGCGGTCTGCTCAGCTTCGATTTCAAGTCCGCGCCGGGCTGACGTATCCAGTCGGGCCAGCGCCATGGTCAGATCCAGATCGCCGACCGCATCGGGATCGATACTCAGTGTTGTCCCGGCTTCGCCACCGGTGGGTGGGGAGACCGCCTGGGCTTGCAGCGAGGCGCAGCACACCACTGACACCACCGATGCAAACAGGCACGCTGTCATCCAACGCTTCATGGCAAACCGTCCTATTGTCGTGTCAGGCTGGCCGTCAGCTAGCAGCGCCATCGCCGTCGGTCTGAGCGGCCTGCTGCTGAGCCTGCATCTGCTGGGCCATGTTGTGCTGGATCAACTGCACGGCAAAGATGTGGGTCGCGACCTCCATAGTCACCGGGTATTCGCCAAAGGCGTCCTGGTACTTGGTGGCGGGCTCGCCGTCGGTCTGCCCGTTGGATTCGGCGGTAAACTTCTCACGGACCAGGTTCAGCGCGTCGTTGATCTGCATGTCATGTCTCTTTGGGGTGGATCGAGTCTGGTGATATTACGGGTCTGCCCCCGGCGGTCGCACCGGAATAAGCGGGGCTGACGGCCAAATCATATCAGATGCCGCCGCCTGGGTGGCCCGGATTGGCCCGGCCTTGCAAAGAAGGCGTATCATGGGCCCCAACCCGACACACGAAAGGCCCGACATGCTCATTGACGACATCAAAGACCAGGTTTTACAGGCCATGCGAGCCAAGGATTCCGGCCGCCGTGACCTGCTGAAGGTGGTCCTGGGGGAGCTACAGACCGTCGCCGCACGCAGCGGTGACGCCATGGACGACGACCAGGCCCAGCGGATCATCCGCAAGATGGTCAAGTCCAACCATGAGATGGCCGAACTCAGCGATCGCCCGGAAGTCGTCGAGCAGATGAAGGTGGAGCTGGTGATCCTTGAGTCACTGCTGCCTAAAACCCTGACGGTCGACGAGATCGTTGCAGCGCTGGCCCCCGTGACAGACGCCATCCAGGCCGCCGGGAACGACGGCCAAGCAACGGGCGTGGCGATGAAGCACCTCAAGCCGTCGGGGACGGTCGTGGAAGGCAAGGACGTGGGGCAGGCAGTCAAGCAGATACGCGGCTGATGCCAAAGCGTCGGCAAACATCCCTCTGATGTGTGTTATCCAAGACACAGACAGGGCTGCTGGACCGCTACTCGGTTCATGAAGTCGTCGAAGTCGCGGTGTTCTATTGGCGACCAGACCGCTTCGGCGAACGCGAGCAGGCGCGGCCATAGCTGGTGATTCAGGTCTGCCTCGGTGGGGGCGTGTTCGGTCCAGAGGTGGGCTTCACTGCCGAGGATGTGATGGTGCAGTTCGGGTTCGAGGCCTTGGGGGATCGGGTCCAACTGGTAGACCTTCGCAAGCGGGAGCGTCATCATCCAATCGGGCTTGTTCTCGGCGAGCTCTTTTTCTGTCTCGGGGTAGTCCAGGTAGACCCACTCGTGCGTTGAGTTGATGGTATCGAGCCCCTGACGCGCGGCCTTGGTGGATTGTTCGGGGAGCCAGCCGTGGACGACCTGGCTTGGTATGCCGCCGGCGTCGATGTTGTCGCCCCAGGCGATTGATCGCCTGTTGATAGAGGTGTGGACGTGGCCGGCGACGCGATCCATGAACCATTTTTGCAAAGCCGATTCGTCGGCCAGCCCGTGCTTGTCACGGACACCCTGGCAGGCGTTGCACTTGTCCCAGAGCCCCTGCTTGCGTTCATCGCCGCCGAGGTGCAGGTACGGGCCGGGGAACAGCTCCGCGACTTCGTTCAGGACGTTCTGAAGGAATGTAAAGGTCTGGTCCTGGCCGGCGCAGAACACGCCGTCAAGTACGCCCCACTGATGGGTGACTTCGGGCGGCCCACCGTTGCAGCCAAGCTCCGGGTATGCGGCGAGTGCGGCGAGGTTGTGCCCGGGCATCTCGATCTCGGGGATGATCGTGATCTGCCGTTGCTTGGCGTAGGCGACGACTTCGCGGATCTGTTCCTGTGTGTAGTACCCGCCGTAACGCCCCCGATTCCCCCGGTTCCCCCCGTCCCCCCCGCCGTTGCTGCGCCAGGCCCCAACGCTTGTCAGTTTGGGATAGCCCAGCACCTCCAGCCGCCAGCCCTGGTCGTCGGTGAGATGCCAGTGAAAGCGGTTTAGCTTCAGCGCCGAGATTTGGTCGATGAGTTTGATGATTAATTCAACGGGCTGGAAATGCCGGGCGGAGTCGAGCATGAAGCCGCGCCAGGCAAAACGGGGCTTGTCCTGGATGTCGGCACAGGGAAGCTCACGGAGCAATGCCCGGCCGTTGTCTGAGGCGGCGGGGGTTTGTGTGCCCTGTTGATGGTTCAGCAATTGCGTCAGGGATTGGCCGGCGTAGAACAGTCCCGCATTGTGTGCTGCCCGCAGGGTGATCTGATCGGGTGTGATCGTAAGGCCGTAGCCCTCATCGCCCAGGTCATCGTGCACGTCGTGGTCGGTCAACACCACGGCGCCGCCGTCGGCTTCACCGGGCTCCCCTACCTTGACCGTGACGAAGCTACCGGTCGCCACACGGATATGCTGTGACAGTTCTTCAGCGACGAAGTGGGCGTACCCCGGGTCGGCCCGGTAGGCCAATAGCACCGTCACCTTGGAGGCAAAAGTAAACACGCCGTCTTGGGTTTGATGGTTAAGGGGCTTGGGGATCATCATGAAAAATACAGGACTTTTTGGTGGGCCGTTGGGGCCAGTGCGGCGGCATCCATCGGCGGACTAACCTCAGCGCCCAATACCGAGGCAGGAGAGGAAATCTCGGCCCATTGGCCGATTCCATGTTAGCTTACCACGCTTGTAACGCAGCGTCGCGGCTGCCCAGATAGGCCCGCGTTCACCATAAGAATGATGGCTGAAAGTAGAAGCTCACGAGACCTGAGACTTGACCAAGCTATCTTCCGCGTCCCCCGGCTGGCCTAACGCATCGTGGATGACCTGCTCGTGGTCACGGACCTCGACCGCAGGGTCTTCACCCACCAGGGCCGCGTCGATCGCCGCTATGGCAGCCCCCATCGAGACACCCAGGTCTCCCAGCTCTGACGCACGCACCGCAACCTCGCGGTTTGGCACCTTCACCAGTTGGTCATTCATCTCCCGCTCGATCACCTCGATCATCTGCTTGTTTGCGATAGCCAGGTTCCCGCCGAGCACCACAGCCTGCGGGTCGATCAGGTCGACCACCGCGGTCAGTGTGCGTCCGGTCTGATGGGCAAGCCGTGTCATCACGTCGCTGATAGGCGCTTCTTGCTTGGCCATACTCCCGATCTGTTTCTGGGAAATATTCGCGTAACGCTCGGCCTCCAACAGCGTATCGACTTCGCCGGCTGCGAAGTGCGAGCCCCGGTACAGCCGACCGTCCAGGAAGATCGTCGTCCCCAAGCCACGGACCGCAAACTCGTCCTGCTGGACCTCCGTGTTCATCAGAAAGTACACGAAGTTCGTTAAACCACGGGCGCTGCCTATCCTTGACTCACCCAGCGCGGCGAAGTTGGCATCGTTATCGACATGGACCGGGGCATCGAACTTCTGGGCGATCAGGTCACGCAGCGGCAGGTCCTCGGCGGCGAACCACGTCGAACGCAAGACCCGGCCATGTTCACTATCGACCACACCGGGCACACCCACCCCGATGCCTAAGAGCTCGGCCGTATTCATCTGTTTGCGTGCGGCCCAGGCGTCGATCCGTGATCGCAGCAGACTCGGCAAGCCATCCGCGTCGTGGCCCACCTCCAAGCGCTCTCGGTCGATTACTTCACCGGACGCGTCGACATAGACCAACGAAGCCTGGTCCGGCTCAAGCCCCACGCCCACGACCCAACCCAGGCCCGGGTTGATCTCGATCAATATCTGCTTCTTGCCAACCGTCTTCGACTCGGCCTTGCCGACCGTTCGGACGATGTTCTGTTCGAGCAGATCGCGAACGATGTAGGTCAGAGTCGATGTACGCAGCCCTGTGATCTGTGCCAACTGCCGGCGAGACAGTGTGCCGTGCTGACGCAGCAGTTGAACAGCCAGACGTCTGTTGTGGATCGCGGCGCTGGTTTGATTGGCTTTGGTGATTCTTCGCATATCGCATTGCACCATCAATATCTCAAACCGCCTACACGACCTCAAGACATTTGAATGATCCACCGGGTCCAGTCTGATCGGCAAGATGCCAGATCATACCCGACTCTTCATATGGAACTTAGCAGCGTAAATTACCGCCCAAAACAAGCTCGTAACATAGGTTACATTAGCTCAAGAGCTCACATCAGCGTACCAGACTCGCACATGAATCGCAGTAAAAGCATAACCCACACCCCACAGGGGGTCAATTGAAATTCATTAATTGAAAAAATCATAAATAGAATCGTTGGCCGTTATAACCGGTGTAATCATTTGTGATATATATACTTATGTTTCATATTTCCTATCGCGAGTCATTGGGTCCGTATAAGTTAGTTGCTTCGAGAGACACTGTAAGGAGCGGCGGTACCGGCCCAACATCAGCCCAGAGCGAGCGTAAGCCACTGTACCGGCTTAAACTACCCAACATGCCAGAGCACCAGGCCCTGTTATTCACCGCATTCGAGCACAGCGGCGATCACATCGCAGCAGCCCTGATTGCTGAATTGAAACGCCGTGAGCCGGGCCGTACGATCTACGCGATGGGTGGACCGGCCATGCAAAAAGCCGGTGCCGAGTTGATCGAAACGACCACTGAGCAGGCCGCCATGCTCGTCGGTGCGGCGACACAGGCCCGGAAGCACCTGCAACGGCTGGGGCGGCTTAAGAAGTGGTTGGCCGACCACCCCATTGCGGCCCTGGTGCCCACCGACAGCCGGGCGGCCAAATGGTCGGTCTGTGCGACAGCTCGGAAACATCAGCCCAACGCCAAGGTCGCGCACCTGGTGGCACCGCAACTCTGGGCCTGGGCCCCATGGCGTATCCGCAAGCTACGGCGACTAACCGATCACGTCCTGTGCCTGCTGCCGTTTGAGCCCGGCTGGTTCGG
>JAJDCT010000388.1 GCA_029260695.1 Phycisphaeraceae bacterium | reverse complement strand
ACGTCGCCGGGCTTAACACGCTGCGGGGAAAGCGTCCGACCACGAGGGACACGCGCTACCCCAGCCGTTGTGATATAGATGCCGTCCGCCTGACCCCGGCCAACCACCTTCGTATCACCGGTCACCACCGCCACGCCCGCTTCCTCACCCGCGGCCGCGATCGAATCGATCACCTGCGCCAGGTCAGACATCTCAAACCCCTCGGCCAGGATCAGACCCAGCGCGATCCCCACCGGGTCGCCGCCACACACCGCCAGGTCGTTGACCGTGCCGCACACCGCCAGCCGACCGATGTCACCGCCGGGGAACCGCCAGGGCTGCACGACGTAGCTGTCGATCGTCACCGCCAGCTTGTCAGTCCCGGTCGCCGACAGCGTCGCCGAATCCAGCAGACCGCCAAGCAGGTTGTTTCCCAGGCGAGGCAGGATCAGGCCGTCCAGCAACTCGTCGGTCAATTGCCCACCGCCACCATGTGCAAGCGTGACCCGTCCCCGTGGTTGGCCATTGCCTTGGGCTTGCTGATCGACGCCTCGGCTGCTCGTATCCGTCATCGAATAAGTGCGCGTCATGGCTGGACCTCCAACGCTGTATGCTTCCCCGAATCAGGGTCACGCCGTCTCATCGAAGCGAGTTGGCGCCGTTTGGGAACACCCACCCGGTGATACTTGAACCACGCCTGACAGGTGCCTTCCGAGCTGACCATGCAGGGCCCGATCGGGCTCGTCGGCGTACAACCGTTATCAAACAGCACGCACTGCGGCGGCGTCACCGCACCTGTAATCACTTCCCCGCAACGACAACCCTTGGGCTCACGGTCCTCCGGCTGACGCAGATTGAACCTCTTCTGCGCATCAAACAGACGGTATGAATCTCGCAACACCAGCCCGCTGCGAGGGATCAACCCAAGGCCGCGCCACCGCACGCCAGCCACCTCAAACACCTTTTGCACCAGCGCCTGTGCCGACCGGTTGCCGTGCTCACTGACCGCCTGGGGGTACTGGTTGATCAGCTCTACACGACCTTCGCCCACCATCTGAACGAGGTCCACCAAGGCCTGAGGGATCTGCTCGTCCTCGAAACCGCCGACCACGCAAGGCAGACCGTACCGCTTGGCGATCGGCTCGAACTCACGCCAACCCGTGATCACCGACACATGCCCCGGCAAAAGGAACCCATCGACATGGACCGCACCGCTGTCTAATAGCGCTATCAAGGCCGGCATCACCAGCTTGTGGCTGGCCAACACCGTGAAGTTTTTTAAGCCCATCCGTTTGGCGCGGTCCACTGCGGCGGCGGTTGCGGGTGTGGTGGTTTCGAATCCAACCGCGGCGAACACGACCTGTTTCTCAGGCGAATCAACCGCGATCGACACCGCGTCCATACTCGAATAAACCACGCGGACATCCGCGCCATCCCCACGCGCCCGCTCCAGGCTGCCGCGCGCCCCGGGGACACGGAGCATGTCCCCGTAGGTGCAGACCGTCACGTCGTGATCGACCGCCAACGCGATCAGCATGTCGATATCGCTCTGCGCCGTGACGCACACCGGGCAGCCCGGACCGCTAAGCAGCTTGATGTTCTCAGGCAACAGACTCCGAAGCCCGCTGCGGAAGACGCTCATCGTGTGGGTCCCGCAGACCTCCATAAAAGAGGCCTCCCGACCCATCGCCAACGCGAGCCGATTGAGGCAACCAAGCGATCTAGACTTATTTGGGTTAGAAGGATTCATCGACGTCCTCCGGCAGAGGCTCCGCCAAATCGCTAAGCACCGCCCAGGTCGCCTCGGCCTGATGACGGTCCAGCCTCTTGATCACAAATCCGGCATGGACCAGAACCCAATCACCGACCCGCGCCTCAGGTGCGAACAACGTCTGCACCGGGACACGGTTGCCGTGAAGATCGGCCACACCTTCGTCACCGTCACGCTCGACCAACTTCGCCGGGACAGCCAGACACATCACGCACCTGCCTTTCTGTTATGCGCTTTGGCGAGCTGCGCCGCCGCCACCGCCGCCTGCCCAAGCGCCAGACCTCCATCGTTCGCCGGGACCTTGCCGTGGACCAGCACACGCAGTCCACCCGCGGAAAGCCGGCCCGTAAGGCAATCCGTAAGACGCTGGTTACAAAACACGCCGCCCGAAAGAGCAACCGTTTCGACACCCAATCGCCGTGAAGCGTCTTGCACCGCGTCCGAAAGTGCCCATGCCAATTGGTCGTGGAACAACGCCGCCAACGCTTCGGCCGGCACCCCACATGCCCGGCCCGCAACGATCGCGCCGATCAAAGCCGAAAGGTCGATCGTGCCGGGATCTCCCCCAGCGATGTGAAATAGCGCCCCCCGCGACATAGGCATTTCACAGCGGTACGCCGCCGTCTCAACGCGCATCGCCGCCTGGGCCTCGAAGGCGTTGTGTATAGACAAGCCAATCAGCGACGCTACACCATCAAAGTACCGACCCGTGGCGGTGCTGGTTGTGCAGTTGATACCCCGCACAAGCATCCCGGCAAGCACCCGCCGCTCGTCGGGGTCTTTCACCAACGTGATCGCAGCGGGATGGTCAACAAAATCATCACCGTATACCTGATGCAGCAGTGCCAACCCACACCGCCGGGTATCGTGCGCCGCCGCATCCCCGCCGGCCAGACTGATCGGCCGCAGGTGCGCCAATCGCTTGAATGAAGTCAAGTCGGCCAGCAACAACTCGCCGCCCCAACTCGTGCCATCCGTCCCATACCCCACTCCGTCACACACCACCGCCAACACCGGGCCCGTCTCTCCGTGCTCCGCCATCACGGATGCGGCGTGGGCATGATGGTGCTGCACACCGATCAGCTGGATATCCAAGGTCTTTGCCAGCGCCTTGGCGTGCGAGGTGCCCAGATACATCGGGTGCAGGTCGTGGGCGATCCACTTCGGCTGCACATCAAACAAACGGGCCAAGTCGGCAATCGTTTCCGTAAAATGCTCGAAGACCGGCGTGTAACTCAGATCGCCCAGGTGTTGGCTTAGTACCGCCCGGCCATCACGGACCAACGCCACGGTGTTTTTCAGTTCCCCGCCGACACACAACCCCGGCACATCCCCGCCAACAGGCAGCGGCAAAGACGCAGGCACCAAACCCCGCGCACGCCGCAACGGCAGCGGATCACCACTTCCCGTATCTAAATAAACCGAGTCATCGACACGCCGACGGATCGGCCTATCGTGCCAGAGGATCGCGTCACACAAACCACTAATCCGTGATATCGCCTCGTCATTATTGATAGTCAACGGCTCGCCCGACGGGTTGGCGCTGGTCATCACCAGGGCGCCGATAGCCGGATCCAACTCGGTGAACAGCAGGTGGTGGATCGGTGTGTAAGGCAGCATCACACCCAGCCTGTGGTTGTCAGGCGCAACCGAAGCCGCCACAGCAACGCCCGGTCGACGCGGCGCAAGCACGATCGGCGCAGCAGCAGAACCCAGCAGCGACGCCGCTTGTCCGCCGAGCCTGACCAGACCACCCGCCACCTCGACCGACCGACTCATCAACGCAAACGGCTTGCCGTCCCGCCGCTTGCCACGCCGAAGACGCGCTACCGCACGCTCATCATCAGCACGCACCGCCAGATGGAACCCGCCAAGCCCCTTGATCGCGACAATCTTGCTACCCGCCAGCAGCGCTGCGCAGGACGTGATCGGATCACCCGGCAACGGCGCACCGCGGGGATCGACCAATTCAACGCTCGGCCCGCAATCGTGGCACGCGATCGGCTGCGCGTGGTACCGTCGATCAGACGGATCGGTGTATTCCGCCCGGCAATCCTCGCACATGGGAAACCCAAGCATCGTGGTATTCCGACGGTCATAAGGCACACGGTCGATAATCGTGTAGCGAGGCCCGCAGTCGGTGCAGTTGGTCAACCCGTATCGGTAGCAGCGGTCTCCCGGGTCGGACATCTCCTTGAGACAGGCGCTGCAGACAGCAGAGTCCACCGTCACCCCCGCACGACCCGAGTCGTCCGCAAGCTCGGCCGCCGCGCCGTCGTTGCTTTCACGGATCTGGAACCTGACCGGACACGGCCCGGCGGCGGGCGGGAGTTCTTCGACAAGGACGTGGTCAATAAGTGCCAGGGGTGGCCGCTCGGCATCAAGGGCCCGTGAAAACCGCTTAAGTTGAACAGCCGACCCCTGGGCTTCAACGGTGACACCCCGGGCGTCGTTACGGACGTACCCCCCTAATTCAAATTGGTGAGCCAACCGGTAGACAAATGGCCTGAACCCGACACCCTGGACCTGTCCAAGGATGCGCCAGCGGCGACGGAGACTCTTCGAGCTTGACTCAGCGGTGGGGCACAAGCCGCACCCCCATTCACGGGCCCTAGGGCAGTTAAATCAAACACTTATCTGAGTGTAGAGAATCCGCGAGACATGTCAAGATTATATTGTCTTCTTATATCCGCCTATTAAAAAACCCCACGGAAAGTTTCCGCGGGGCTTTTTGAGTTCGCTAAGGAAAAAAGTAGGTATGACGGTGGGCCTACTCCTTCACCTCGTACTCGGCGTCGATGACGTCTTCATTGGCCTGGCTTGGGTCGGCTGCCGATGCGTCCGCGCCGCCGGGCTCGCCGCCAGCCGCGCCCTGACTGGCCCCGGCCTCAGCGGCGGCGGCCTCATAGACCGCCTTGCCGAGCTCCTGAGCCTGCTTGTTTAATTCTTCCAATGCCGCCGTGATCGCCGCGGCGTCGTCGGCCTTGAGCTTGTCCTCAAGGCTGCTGACCGCCGATTCGATGTTGCCACGGATTTCCGGGGCCACCTTGTCGCCGTGTTCTTCAAGCTGCTTGCGGGTCTGATACACCGCGTTGTCGGCGGTGTTCCTGGCGTCCACCAGCTCGCGCCGCTTGCGGTCGTCATCCTCGTGAGCCTCGGCATCCTTCTTCATCTGCTCGATCTCGGCATCCGATAGGCCAGACGAACCCTTGATCTCGATGTTCTGGCTCTTGTTGGTGGCCTTGTCGGTGGCGATCACGCTGATAATGCCGTTGGCGTCGATGTTGAACTCGACCTCGATCTGCGGCATGCCGCGCGGGGCCGGGGGGATGTCCGCCAGATTGAACCGACCCAGTGTGCGGTTGTCCGAGGCGAACTCGCGCTCGCCCTGCAACACATGGATGGTTACCTCGGTCTGGTTGTCGCTGGCGGTGGAGAAGGTCTCCTTCTTACTCGTCGGGATGGTCGTGTTCTTCTCGATGAGCTTGGTGTTGACCCCGCCCATGGTCTCGATCCCCAGGGATAACGGCGTGACATCCAGCAGCAGGATGTCCTTGACATCGCCCTGCAACACCGCACCTTGAATCGCCGCGCCGATGGCGACGACCTCGTCGGGGTTGATGCTCCTGTTGGGCTCCTTGCCGAAGACCTCCTTGGCGATCTCCTGAACCTTGGGCATACGGGTGGACCCGCCAACCAGAACGACCTCCTTGATGTCGGACGCGCTGAGCTTGGCATCCTTGAGCGCCTGCTTCACCGGGCCTGAGATCCGATCGAACAAGTCGCTGCTCACCTGCTCGAACTTGGCGCGGGTGATGGTGATCTGCAGGTGCTTTGGGCCTTCCTGTGTGGCGGTGATGAACGGGAGGTTCACCGTCGTTTCCTGAGCGGTACTCAGTTCCTGCTTGGCTTTCTCGGCAGCCTCCTTGAGGCGTTGCAACGCCATCGCGTCCTGGCGCAGGTCGATGCCCTCGATCTTCTTGAACTCGTCGGCGAGGAAGTCGATCAGGCACTGGTCCCAGTCGTCGCCGCCGAGGTGTCCGTCGCCGTTGGATGAAAGCACCTCAAATACACCGTCGCCGATGTCGAGGATCGAGACGTCGAACGTGCCGCCGCCTAAGTCGAAGACGACGATCTTTTCGTTGGCTTTCTTGTCGAGCCCGTACGCCAACGCCGCGGCGGTCGGCTCATTAATAATGCGCTCGACCTTGAGCCCCGCGATCTCGCCGGCCTCCTTGGTCGCGGTCCGCTGCGAGTCGTTGAAGTAGGCCGGGACCGTAATGACCGCCCGTTCGACCGACTCGCCAAGGTAGTCCTCGGCTGTCTTCTTGAGGTCGCCCAGGATCATCGCACTGATTTCCTGGGGGGTGTAGTCCTTGTCCCGGACGTTGACCTTGACCAGCTCGTCGGCCCCCCCGACCACGCCGTAGGGCACTAATTTTTCTTCCGACTGCACTTCGTTGTGCCGCCGGCCCATAAATCGCTTGATCGAGAAGATCGTGTTCTTGGGATTGGTGACCTGCTGGTGCTTGGCGGGCTGGCCGACCAGCCGCTCGCTCTTGTCGGTAAAAGCGACGATGGATGGCGTGACCCGGTTGCCAGAGCTGTTGATCAGCACCTTGGGCTGACCGGCTTCCATGATGGCGACGACAGAGTTTGTCGTGCCCAGATCGATGCCGATGATTTTGGACATGATATTGACCTCGCTGTATCGGATACTGTATCTATTGCTTTTTCAAGCTGTTATTACAGACGATGCGGGGCCGAGCCCTGGACAAAATCGCCCACCGGACAGGCGCATCATCTAACTACACCCCTGATTCTGCAAACACGGTGCCACCCTATGCCCCCCTATCGGGCTTGGAAACGCCCTGGCGTGAGCACCGGCTGCCAGTGTGTAACGGCTGGCAAATCCTCCTGCCAAATTGGCAATCCCGCCGGGATCTCAGCCCCCTGACCACCGAATTCAGACCAGGATATGGCTCGATTTAAAACCGGTTTGGTAGGGAAAATGCCTTGAAATCAGACGGTGAAACCCTAAAAATAAGGGAAAACTTACCCACAAAATCAGAATCAGAGTTGAAAAGTACAGGAAATAGCGTACAAAACGCGATATTCCGTTCTACCCCGCAGGGGTGAAAGTAACCACGGGTTGGCTCCATTCAAGGATGAAGCAACCCCAAACCGCTAGGAGAGCACCATGGCTAAGAAGAAAACCACCCGCAAGAAAGCACCCGCCGCCAAGAAGGCACCGACCAAGAGCGAGATCTTCAGCGTGATCGCAGAGAAGACCGAACTCGCTAAGCGCGACGTCGCCGCCGTCTTCGAAGAGCTGCAGCCGATCATCAAGAAGAGCCTCAAGAGCAACGGCATGTTCACCATGCCCGGGCTATGCAAGATGGTCGTGAAGAAGAAGCCCGCCACCAAGGCGCGCAAGGGCACCAACCCATTCACCGGCGAAGAGATGATGTTCAAAGCCAAGCCAGCCAGCAAGACCGTCCGCGTCCGCCCGCTGAAGAACCTCAAGGAAATGGTCTAAACGGCCAAAACCCCGGCGCAACACGCAACCGCTGTGCGCCCCATGGTTTTACCGTGATCACACCGAACCCCCGGCACGCTCCGATGCCGGGGGTTCTCTTTTGCGCACACCAAAGCTCTGATACCATGCGCCATCAATAAACGACGGAGATAAGTAATTTGCCACCCACCGACGCCAGCCCGCACACCTTGACACAACAGATCATCGCCCGGCACGACCGCGCGATGTCGATCAACTACGGGCGTTACCCCGTGGCCATGGTGCGAGGCGAGGCCTCCACCCTCTACGACGCCGACGGCAAGCAATACCTCGACCTCTTCGCCGGCTTCGGCGCCTCCGTCTTAGGCCACTGCCACCCGGACCTGGTCAACACGATCAACGATCAGGCACGCAAGCTCTGGCACGTCGGCAACCTCTTCCATACCGAGCCGCAGACCCGCGCCGCCGAGGCGATCAGCAAGTTCGGTTTCGAGGGACGCAGCTTCTTCTGCCACAGCGGCGCGGACGCCAACGTCGCCGCTCTTAAACTCGCCCGGCTCCACGGCCAGAAGAACAAGGGCAAGACCACTGGCGGCCGTTATAAAGTCATCTCCACACTCGGCAGCTTCCACGGCCGATCGTTCGGCGCCATGGAAGCCACGGGCCAGCCCAGCGTCTACGAAGGCTTCGGCCCGCTGGGCCCCGGGCACGTACATGTGAAATTCAACGACCTCTCGGCGATCGAGTCGTCGATCGACGATGAAACCGTCGCCGTCCTGGTCGAGCCCATCCAGGGTGAAGGCGGCGTCAACGTCCCCGACGACAACTACCTCGCAAACCTGCGCGAACTCTGTGACGACCGCGACCTGGTCCTGATCTTCGACGAGGTCTGGACAGGCGTCGGACACACCGGCGAATATTTCGGGCACCAGCACTGGGACATCACCCCCGACGTCATGACACTCGCAAAGGGTGTCGGCGGCGGGCTGCCGGTCGGGGTCACCCACCTCAGCCCCAAATTCGCAGACCTCTTCGACTGGCGGACACACGGCCACGCCGTCCACGCCACCACGCTCGGCGGCAACTGCCTGGCGATGGCGGTCACCGCCACCATCTTCGATGTGCTCGACCGAGATCACCTTGTCGGACGCGCCAAGAAACTAGGCACCGGGATCACCGATCGACTCAACGCCTTCGCCAAAGATCACTCGGTCATCAAGGCTGTCAGGGGCAGAGGCCTTTATCTCGGTGTCGAGTTGGACCTCGATGCTTCGTCGGGTAGATTCGCAACCGCCGGCGACGTCGTCAAAGCCTGCATGGACCGTGGCGTGCTGATCAACGCCGTACAGGGCAAAGTCCTTCGGATCGCACCGGCCCTGGTCATCGAGCAGGACGAACTTGACCGGGGGCTGGATGTCCTCGAGGACGTGCTGAAAGGATGATGAACAAACC
>JAJDCT010000387.1 GCA_029260695.1 Phycisphaeraceae bacterium | reverse complement strand
CCAGCCGCCGGACGGCTACGCGACGCTGCTGCACGACACGATGCGCGGCGACCAGACATTGTTCAAACACCGCGACGAGATCGAGAACGCCTGGGAAGCGGTCCAGCCGGTGTTGGATTACTGGAAAGAAAACCCCCAGGACGACCTGCCGAACTACAACGCCGGGACTTGGGGGCCAAGCGCTTCCGATGTCATGATGGCGAAGGACGGGCGGTCTTGGCATAACCCATAAGTGGGTATCGGGCTTCGGGTGTCGAGTTACGCAAGCACGGGGAGTGCTGACTCAGATGGATGGGTTGAATATTATCTGACTACGCCAGGTGTCGGGAGTAGAGCGTGTGACTTACGAAATCGACGAGCCGTTTGCGGATCACGGGTTGGTGTTACCCGGCGAGGTGCACGTCGCGACCGATGCGGACACCCTCTACGACGACCTGGCACTGGTCTTCACCTCGATCGCGCTGAAGGCGGACGAAGAGCGAGGCGTGTTTCATATCGCGCTGTCGGGTGGGACAACACCCTGGCCTTTCTATCAACGACTCTTGATCGACACCCGGTTCCGGGCGGTCCCGTGGGAGCGGACGCACATCTGGATCGTGGACGAACGGCGCGTGTCCGACGACGACGACCGCAACAATTTCAAGAGCTTGCGGGAATCACTCCTAGAGGACATACCGACCCCGCCGAGCCAGGTACACCCGATGATGGTGTTGAGGGATGACCCCGCGGGTCTGTATGAGGCTGAGTTGCGTGCGGCGTTTGGTCCGACAGAAGACCCGCCACGGATGGACTTCGTGTTGCTTGGGATGGGCGGCGATTGCCACACCGCCAGCCTGTTCCCGAACTCCGACGCGATCCATGTGGCGGACCGCTGGATCGTTGTGAACGAGGGGCCAAACGTCACCCCGCCGGACCGCGTCACCATGTCGTACCCGCTGCTGAACGCGGCGCGGCAGTTGGCGGTGTTGTGCGTGGGGGCGAAGAAGACCGAGGCGCTGCAGCGGGTCGCCGAGCAGATGAGATCGGGCCCGGACCGGGTCAACGTGCCGATTACCGGCATCCAGCCAACCGATGGGGAACTGACGTGGTACCTCGATGCCGAGGCCGCAGGGGCCTGAGTGTTTTTGCCCGGGGTGCGACCAGACCCATGTGTTAGGTCTTGAGGGGCATCACGTCACTCAACTCCGTCCCAGAGCCTCCCGCCGGCGTGTGGGTTGGCTTCGTTCAAATCATCGACACCACTCTGCGCCGACGCCTCGCACATGGCGGTCAATTCCCGTATCGCCTGCCGCCCTCGCTTGCCTTTTTCAATAAAGTCATCCAGCGGGATCGGGTCGTTAAACCTCACGAATCCTCTTCGCGACGCGATCGGCTCGATCATCGACCCCCGGACATCCTCCGCCAGTTTCTCTGCTATTTCGCTCACCCGGTCCAGCGTCGGGCGCTCCGCGACGTAGTCAGGTTGGTAGCTGCAAATCCGGAAGGCCAGCATCGCCTGGTCCGCCCAGCTTAGCGCCGCCGCGTGGTCGCCATGGCGGTCTTCATCTGTCCGCACTTCGTGGATAAGACGTCTGGCCGCACGGACCCGGTCGATCATTGATTCGCCGTCCTTCGGTTTGATATCGAGTTTGGATTCCAGGTCTTCAAGCACCGCACCGGCGGAGAAATGGATCAATTCTGCCAGGTCATCTGTCTTAGGCGGTGCCATGCCTCGTTGCTCGAGGTTCCTGCGGATCGCCGCGGTACCGATCCGGACGATCGACTCGCGTGGCGAAGCTGAAGCGCCTCGTGCGTCGGTCGGGGTTCCAAGCGATTCCCCCAGGTTTTCAAGCAGGCTTGACAACGCCGCCCGGCAGTCCGTCAGATGTGTCAGCTTGATCGAGACTGGTACGGCTAACACCCGGATGCCGTGTTTGCTTAACTCCTTGGCCGCACGGATCGCGAGGAATGCTGCGCCGTCACTGAACGGTGTCACATGATCGTTGCGGAGGTAGACGTTGCCCTCGGGGAAGATTGTCAGCGCGTGTTTGCCGTGCGTCAGCACAGCGGCGGCTTGTTTCATCGCCCGTTGATCGCTGCCCTCGCGGTCCACCGAGAACGCCCCCATTTTCTGCATCACCCATGCGTCCAGCCGTCTGCGCAGGAAGACGTCGTAGGCCGCCATCATCTGAGTGGTGAAACCGGCCTGTCGGATCGCTTCGATGAAGATGGCCGCATCCGCGTGGGTCGGGTGGTTCGGCAGAAACAGGATGCGGTCCCGCTTGTCTCGGCTCCGATCGTCCCAGTTCAATTTAGACCGCAAGCCAGCTAGCCCAGACACTTCGACCCGGTCCACCTTCAAGACATGTGGTAGCCGGTACCAGCGGTTATTCAGACCGATCAGCCATGCGACCCATGCGTTGCGCTTAGGTGGAAAGAACCGGTAAGGAAGATCAGAGAAGTCGAGCATGGGTGTAAATCAAGATAACACCCCCCGGTATGCAGTACCACCGATCAAGTGCCATGTTTCATTTTGTTAGAAACCCCAGCGGCCGGACAAGACAGATGTGATTGTTCGCTGTCTGTCTACTGCTTGTCGTTTGGCCGGGCGACCAGCCAGATGATCAGCCCCAACGGCCAGGACAAAAACGCAACCAGGATCGCCACCAGGCAC
>JAJDCT010000386.1 GCA_029260695.1 Phycisphaeraceae bacterium | reverse complement strand
GATCTTCCCGATCCCGGAGGCGCAGCTAAGCAGCCCTGCCCAGACCGTCTCAACATCATGGCCCAGAGGCGTGACCAGGCCCATACCCGTGATAACGATGCGTGTGCTCATCCGGCTTCTCCGATTGATCCGTGATCGCCGAGTATTGCTTCAGCGACCATCGAGTCGAGTTCGTGATTTGAAATATCGTTGGGCGACAGCGACTCGGCGATTGCCTGGCCGTGCTTGAGTGTCGTGGTGATCCAGTTGTTTAAGATCGGGTCCGAAGCCCCAACGCCGATCTCACGACTGGCCTTCTTATCTGCGACAAGTTGGCCAATCGCATTGCGTACCTCACCTTCAAGGTCGATGCCTTCAAGGACCGATTCGAACCGAGTCGGCGGCTGGCACCCATGCTGCTCGATGTAGCGTATACAGGCCAGAGGACGGATCGCATAAAGATACTTCTTCCGCACCGGCTGGGGGTTGCCATCCAGATACTTGCCGAAAATCCCGCCAGCCAGACTCAGATAATGATAGACCGACTTCTTCGGATCAAAGTACCGGTCCCTTAGTTCGATCAACCTCGCGGATACAGCCTCGTCCCGCTCATAAATAATCGGCGAATCAAGCCATTCCAACAGCGGAGAGTTGCTCTTTCGCATCAACTCGGCGGTTTTGCGGATATCCCACCCTGCCAGATCAAAGTCGTCGTTTCCCTGCAGATCGAAAGCATCAGACGGCGGCCGTAATTTCAGGTACGCCTCCACGGGCCGCACGAAGATAAACCGGACATCGAAGTCGCTGTCGTTCGAAGCGAACCCCCAGGCCCGACTCCCGCTTTCGCATGCAAACACCACACGCAGGTTGTGCTCCCGTTCCACCGCCTTAAGGCGCTGATGGATTTCAGATCGAACCCGATCGACCGCAGCGTCCACCCCTAGCCCTTCGGATTGTTTTCTTAGTTCAGGCGCCATGCCATTTAAACCTCAAACCTTTTCAACACCATCGCCGTGTTCTGCCCGCCAAAACCCATGTTAAAAACAAGCGCGTGCCGCAGTTCGGCATCCCTCGACGACGCACTGCCTGCCAACCCCTCGATCGGCGCGTCACGATTGACCACCGCCGGGACCTTCTGCTCTCGCAGCGCCTTCGCCGCGACCGCGATATCCAGCCCGCCACCGCCTGCCCCACAGTTGCCGACCATCGCACGCAGTGACACCACCGGCACATCGGCCAAACGATCGCCGAACACCGCCTTCAACCCGTTCGCCTCGGCTCTGTCCCAGCTTGGTACGCCGCAACCAAAGCCGACAACCAGGTCGACCTGATCCGCACCGATCCCCGCTTCGCGCAGCGCCGCGCTCACCGACGTCACCACCGCCCGACCCGCCGGGTCCGGCTGGGCGTTCTTCGATTCACGATGCACGCTCTGCGAGGCGCCAAAACCCACCACCAGCGCGTAAGCGTTCTCGCCGCCGCGTGCATCGAATGTTTCTTCCGCCTCTAGCATCACGATCCCCCCCCCGTCCCCGGCGACCATCCCCGCGGCGCTCTGGTCATACGGCCGAACCGCAGGGCCAGGGTCGGCGTTGCTTTCTGAGGTCAGCCGACCGGTCAGCTCCTGGCGGTAGTACACCATCGGGTTCATCTTCGATTCCGCGCCGCCACAGAAACAAAGGTCCGCCTTGTCACGCTGGATCACGCGCAACGACTCACCGATCGACAGCATCGCCGACGCCTCGCCGCAGGTGATCGTGTTCGAAGGCCCCTGGTTGTCATGGATGATCGTCACATGGCACGCCAGCATGTTCGGCAGGTACTTCAGCAGCCAAAGCGGCGTGAGGTGCTGCATCCCCTCGCTGCCCCACTTGTGGATATCAAAATCCCCGTCGTCCTTGCGCGCCTCGATCAGCGCACCGGTCAGCTCGGTCAGGTCCGCCGCGATCAGACCGGCCCCGATGTGACAGCCCACCCGCGCAGGGTCATAGGTCGGCTTGAACTCCCCGTTCTTCCCCCCGTCCGGGTCCGTCCCCTTGGTCAACAGCTGCGCATCCCGGGCCGCGAAGTCCGCCGCGATCACCGCCAGCTCGATATCCCGGGCCATCACCTTCGTTGCCTTGCGGTGGCTCTTGGGCACGAACTTGCCGATCTTATAAGCCTCGACCTCGCCACCCACCTGGCAGCCAAACCCGCTGGGGTCGAACGCCTGGATCCGCGCGATCGCCGAGCGGCCGGCACAGACCCCTTCCCAGGTCGGGTCCATCCCCAACCCAAGCCCGCTGACCGGCCCGACGCCGCTGACCACTACGCTTCGTGTCATGGTTGTTTCCCGCTTCTCTTCATCGAGCCGAGCATTGTATGACCACCGGCCGGGTTCGGGAAACGCTCAGGCCATGGCCCGAAACCGAACTCAGCCCCGTAAACCCTGTCCCGCGCCGACATCATCAGACTGACAGCCGGCCTGGCAGACGACACCTATAATTGCATATACAACGAATTTCCCTGATTCCTCATAAATTCCAGCCCACATATGGACCTCCCGACCGGATGAGGCCTAATCGTTGCATCTACAATCTTATTCCCAGAAGAATATCGGCTTCTCCCCGGACGAGTCCGCTTCTTGCACCGGATCTGGGCTTGCCGCCGGCTTGACCGCCAAGCCCGACACCCTCAATTCAGCCGAACCGACCCCCGAATCACGGGCCGAAACCCCCCGCACGACAGCATGGTCCCCAAAAACCGGAGAATCAACCGCCTGGAACAGCTGATCCACCACCGCACCCCCCAGCACCTCCCGCGCCCGGGCCTGGGCCTCCCGCCACATCGGCAACGCCCGCTCGATCAGCTCCCGACCCGTCTCTGTGACCTCCAACCGATGGCTGCGTGCATCATCACCGGCACTCGATCGCACCCAGCCCTGCCGCTGCATCCGCTGAACATTTCGGCAGAGCGTCGACTTATCCATCTGCAACGCCAAGCAGACCTCCGCCGGCTTTGATCCCCCTGATCCGGCCAGAACCACCAGGATGCTCATCTGGCTGCCCGTCAACCCCATAGGCCGAAATGCTCGGTCGTAAATCCCACTGACCACACGATTTAGCCGACGCATACGTGTCGCCAGGCAACGCTGAGCGATCTCGCCCACAGCCTCAGATGAAGCAGGAATCTTGGCCATGCTTAAAATTGTATATACAACGAAATCGGGCGTCAACAAGCACAACTCACTTGCCTGCCTCGAAACCCGCCGCCCCAAGACCACCGCCCAAGGCCTATTCTGCTAAATTCTTAGTAACCAACCCACCCAACCAAGGGGCCTTTCTTGAAACACCATTTCCTCGGCGCCAACCGCCAAGTCACCGGCTCACGCTACCTCCTGGAGGCGGCCGGCAAACGCATCATGATCGACTGCGGCATGTTCCAGGAACGCAAGTTCCAGTCCCGCAACTACGAGCAGCCCCCCGTCGACCTGAACACCGTCGACTACCTCCTGCTCACCCACGCGCACCTGGACCACTGCGGCCTGATCCCCAAGATGGTCAAACGCGGCTTTAGCGCCCCCATCATCACCAT
>JAJDCT010000385.1 GCA_029260695.1 Phycisphaeraceae bacterium | reverse complement strand
CAGCACACCCTTGCCCGGGCCCGAGAGGTAGTTCACCTCGTCCACAGCACAGACCATCGCCCGGCACCGCTCGCTGATCGACAGCAGCGTCTCGTCCCCGTGGATCTTCTCGACGCCGACAACCTGCGCGCCCTTCACGGGTCTGGCGTACTTCCTGCCGCTGCGCGTGCTGGGCTCGACAAAAGTCTCCAACCCGAACCGCAGCGCGTACCCATCGCTGGTCGCCGCCACCGCGTGAGTTGCCGGGCAGAGCTCCGGCTTCTTAGGATCCTCGGCGATGTCGCTGATCGCCCGCGGGTCCAGGGAATACGCCGCGACGATCCGTTCGCCGTCCTTGAGTTTAAATAGCTTCTGGATCGGCTCGCCGTAGCCCGTGGTCGCGGGGATGTCGATGATCCGGCTGGTGTACGCCGCCCCGAAACTTGAGAAGAACACGATCGTCGATCGCGTCGACCCCGCCTCGCAGGCCAGCACCCGGTCGCCCTCGCGCAGCCGTGTGTTCCCCGGGTCTTTGATCTCCTTCTGCCGCTTGATCCACCCGTCGGCGGTCACCAGCACATGCGCATCTTCCGCGACAATAAAGTCCTCGGCACTAAACTCAGGCTCGTCCTCCGGCGCTTCGATCACCGTACGTCGCGTGTCGTTCTTGCCGTAGTCCTTGCGTATCCGTTCGATCTCTTCCCGCACGATCGCCCAACGCCCCGCGGCATCTTTCTCTGCGAGCAGCTTCTTGATCTGCCGCATCCGGGTCTTCTTTTCCTTCAGCTCCGCCAGGACCAGGTTGATCTCCAGCTTCGCCAGGCGGTACAGCTTCAATTCGAGGATCGCCTCGGTCTGCTCCGCGTCGAGCTGCTTGAACTTCGCGATGATCTTCTTGGCGGCGTCCGCCTTCCCGTCGGATCGGCGGATCAGCTTGATGATCTCGTCCAGCGCATCGAAGATCAGCGCGAAACCTTCGAGGATGTGGGCGCGTTTGCTCAGCGACCCCAACTCGTTCTCAAGCCGCTTGGTCACCACCTCCAGGCGGAAGTGCAGGAAGTGCCAGAGGATCTCTTTGAGCCCCAGCTTCTCCGGGCGACCGACCTCGGGGTTCTCCGTCGGGACCAGGCAGGTCAGGTTGACGTTGAAGTTCGTCTGCAACGCCGTGTGCTTGAACAGGTACGCCATCACCTTCTGTTCATCGGCGTCCTTCTTAAGCTCCAACTCGATCCGTACGTCATCGGTCGACACATCACGGATATCCTGAAGCAACGGCATCTTCCGTGCGATCACGATCTGCGCGATCTGCTCGACCAGCTGCGCCTTGTTCACGGTGTACGGCACACTGGTGATGTACAGCGTCTTGGCGCCGCGCGTGGACGGCCCCTTGCTCCACTCGCCACGCAGCCGGATCGACCCGCCGCCGGTCTTGTATATCTCGCGCAGCTCATCGCGGGTATTCAGTATCCGACCGCCGGTCGGGAAATCCGGGCCCCGGACCGCGTCGTTGGCGACGAGTTGGTAGTCCCTGATCTCCGGGTCGTCGAGGACTTTTAACAACGCGCCGCAGAGTTCGTAGAGGTTGTGAGGCGGGATGTTTGTCGCCATCCCCACCGCGATCCCCGTCGCGCCGTTCAGAAGCAGGGTCGGCAGCTTGGATGGCAGGATGACCGGCTCGGTCCGTGTCCCGTCGTAGTTTGGCCGGTAGTGGACGGTGTTGTGTGCGATGTCACTGAGGACTTCGCCCGCGATCGGGGTGAGCCTGCACTCGGTGTAACGCATCGCCGCCGCGGTGTCGCCATCAAGTGACCCAAAGTTGCCCGACCCGTCGACCAGGGGGACGCGCAAACTAAACGGCTGAGCCATGCGCACCAGCGCGTCGTAGATCGAGGAGTCCCCGTGCGGGTGGTACGAACCCATCACATCCCCGACCACCTTGGCGCACTTGCGGTGCTTGTTCTCGGCGGTGATGCGGTTTTGCCACATCGTAAAGAGGATGCGCCGCTGCACCGGCTTAAGCCCGTCGCGGACATCCGGCAGCGCCCGGCTGGTGATCACGGATAGCGCGTAATTCAGGTAGCGTGTCTGCGCCGCCTCGTGCAGCGAGACCCGGTCACCGTCGCCGCCATCGGAGCCGCCCCCGTCGATCGTGGCGACACCACCCCCGGAGCTACCGCCCGACCCACCCCCGCCGGGGATGTCGAACAGGCCGGACTCGGTCTTCTTACTGCGTCGCTTGGCCAAACAAGCCCTCCCTGGCTTGGAATCACATCTACGGTGTATCTCGTCCCAGCCGGGAGCAACATACGCAACATCGGCTTCGCCGACAAGCGATCAGTGCCCCATGAGCCGTTTGAAAAACAAACATCAACGCCCACTGATGCGCCGTCCTCGGGGCTTCGGTGGGGTGTCAGGCAGGTTTTTCGAAAAGCTCCTATGCTACTGCCATGACCCGTGTCATCGGCATCGATCCCGGCCTACGCATCACAGGCTACGGCGTGGTGGACCTCACCGACGGCGCGATCGAGCCCGCCCTGGTCGAAGGCGGGGTCATCCGTATCGCCGCAGACGCCCCCATGGAACAACGCCTCGGCCAGCTCCACGACGAACTGACCACCATCGTAGACGCCCTCAAGCCCGACTGCTTCGCCGTCGAAAAGCTCTACGCCCACTACAACCACCCGCGCACCGCGATCCTCATGGGCCACGCACGCGGCGTCATACTCTTGTGTGCCCAGCAGCACGGCCTGCCGGTCCAGGACTGGCCCTCCACCGAAGTCAAAAAAGCCCTCACCGGCTACGGCCACGCCTCCAAGGAACAGGTCCAACGCGCCGTCCAGACCCAATGCAACCTCGACGAGATCCCCAGCCCCCCCGACGTCGCCGATGCCATCGCCATCGCGCTCTGCCACGCACGCAGGCTGGCCGTGCAGAAGCTGTGACATGCGTGGGTATCCGCCAAGTGATTGTGGGCTATGATCTTTCCCTCAGCCCCAGGCTCTGCCGGGGATTGCTACACGATTCGGTATAACCCACTGCTAATGATGCCTGATCCCCCGGCAAGCCGGGGCTGAGGGTAGAGCGGTTGGGTATGATGAATTTGTAATGAGTGATACCTACCCCAAAGCCATCATTTTTGATCTGGACGACACGATCCTCGATACCACTTTGAGCGCTGACCGCCTCTGGTCGCGTGCCGCCGAACGCTTCGCCAAGCAGACGGGCTTGGACGCTTCGGTGTTTGACGAGCAGATGAAGGTCAGCCGCGTGTGGTTCTGGTCCGACCCCGAGCGCAACCGCGCCGGGCGGATGGACCTTTACGCAGCCCGTGCGGGTTGTGTCGAACACGCACTGAAAACACTGAGCGCATCGGA
>JAJDCT010000384.1 GCA_029260695.1 Phycisphaeraceae bacterium | reverse complement strand
GCCTGGTCATCATCGACGAGCATGAATTTAACTTCGGCTTCTGCGGCGAGGTCCTCGGCGACGTAGGCTCTGCATCGCATGTGTACGATCCGGCTGCGCATCTTGACGCTGGTGGCTTCCATGACCAGTTGATCGCCCGGGGTGACGGGCTTGCGGAGCTTGACGCGGTCCAGGGAGAGCAGGACGGCGAGCTTGCCGGTGTGTTCGAGTTTCTGCCCGATCAGGACGCCGGAGAGCTGGGCCATGGCTTCGACGACCAGGACGCCGGGCATGATGGGTGTGCCGGGGTTGTGTCCCTGGAAGAACGGCTCGTTGATCGAGACGTTTTTGATGCCTACCGCGCGTCGGTCGCCGTCGATCTCGATGACCCGGTCGACCAGGAGCATGGGGTAGCGGTGCGGGAGCAGGCGGTGGATCTTGCGTATGTCGAAGACGCTTTTGTGGGCACCCATGTCGGCGCGGGCCCGGCCCTGGTGGGTCTTGATGAGTTGGCGGACGAGCTGATGGTTCATCGCGTGGCCGGACTTGTGGGCGATGATCCGGCCCTTGATCGGGCAGCCCAAAAGGTAGAGGTCGCCGATGAGGTCCAGGAGTTTGTGCCGGGCGGGCTCGTTGTCGAAGCGCATCTGGTTGGTGCCCATCGGGCCGTCGTCGCCGATGACCAGGACGTCGTCTTCGCTGAGGTGTGTGCCCATGCCGGCCTCGCGCAGGGCGCGTGCCTCGTGTTCGAGGATGTAGGTTCTTGCGGGCGCGACCTCGTGTTCGTAGTTGCCGTTGAGGAAGCTGAACTGGCATGTCTGTCGGCCAAGCGGGTTGTCGGGTCCGTAGTCCAGCTCGTAGAGCAGTTGCGTGTCTTCAGCGCTGTCGCAGGGCATGGCGGCGACCATGGCGTCGTCCTGCTGGACCACGACGGGGTGTTTGATGACCAGGCATTGTCGGGGCTGGTCGTTTTTTTCGATCCCGGCGTTGGCGAGCGCATCGAAGAAGGGCTTGGCCGACCCATCCAGTGCGGGGACTTCCGGGGCGTCCAATTCGATCAGGAGGTTGTCGATGTGCATCCCGGCGACGGCGGAGAGGCAGTGCTCACAGGTTTCGATGACGGCCTCGCCGGTGCGCAGCGAGGTACGTCTTGGCCTGCGTACGACGTGGGTGACCAGCGCGGGGACTTCGATGCCGTTTAGGTCGGTGCGTACGAACCGGATGCCGTGGTTGGCGGTGGCGGGCCTGAAGGTCAGCGTGGCGGGCTTGCCGTGGAACAGCCCGGGTCCGGTGAGCGTGACGGGTTTGCAGATGGTCTGCTGGGGTTGCATAAGAGAAACGATCCGGGCTTGGCCGGGGCAGTGATTAACTTAACCGGCGTCGTGGCCGGGGTCTTAGGTGATTATACGCTTGATTAATCGGGTCCACCTCAGACTATTCTACCTGTCACGCAGTTGTTTCAAAAGGCCGGGCAATCGTTTCAGGGCGGTGAGCTCACGGATGGTCTCGCGGATCGGCCTTGCGGGCGAGCCGGCGTAGGCTGCCCCACCCTTGAGATCGCCCGCGACCTGGGCCCCGCCTGCGAGCTGGACGCCCGGTCCGATAACGGCGTGGTCGGTGATGGCGGCGCACCCACCGATCATCGTGCCGTCACCGATGGTGGTCGAGCCCCCGACGCCGGTGCAGCCGGAGATGATGACCATCTTGCCGAGCCGGCAGTTGTGCCCGATCTGTACGAGGTTATCTATTTTGCAGTCGTCGCCGATGACGGTGGCGTTGCACTTGGCACGGTCGATGCAGGCGCTGGCACCGATCTCGACATCGTTGCCGATGATGACGGTCCCGATCTGCGGGGTCTTGACGAGTCGAGGCCCCTGCTTGGTGAATTCGGGGCGGTAGCCAAACCCGTCGGCGCCGATGACGGCGTTGGGGTGGATGGTGCAGCGGTCCCCGATGGTGCAGCGGTCACGGACCACGACGCCGGTCCATAGGGTGCAGTCGTTGCCGAGTTGTGTGTGGTCCAGGACGGTGACGCGGTTGTGCAGGACGCAGTTCTCGCCGATCGTCACGCCGGGTCCGATCAGGCAGTTGGGCCCGACGCGGACGCCTGGCCCAAGTGTGGCGGACTCATGGATGAAGGCGGTCGGGTGGATGCCCGGCTGGGTATGCACCGGCGGTGGCGCGTAGAGCGCCAGGGCTTTCGAGAAGGCCAAGTCGGCGTCATCGACCAGGATCAGAGATTTGGCATCTCCCCCAGTTGGACACTCCAATCCACATTTGACCAGTGCGGCCGATGCCGGGCATGTGGGCCAACGGCTGGCGAATCGTTGTGTGCCGATGAGGGTGAGTTGGCCGTGCTGCGCTTCGTCGAAGTCGCTGAGGCCGATGATCGGGGTTTCCGCCGCGCCGATCAATTCACCGCCGACGTGCTGGGCGATCTGGGCGGTGCTGTGGGTGATCGTTTCGGTGGTCAAGTCGAGGTCCTGGAGCCTGGGATACCTGAAACACGGGGTGTTTACACGAAACCCCGGGCTTCCGCCCGGGGCTGGGGTGTATTCAATGATGAAGTCAACGGCGGGTCGATCTGGCCGAGGCTCAGAGGATCAGCCCGTGCTGACTGGCCGGTGTCATTTGTTGTCGAAGTCGTTGTTCATCTGCTGGGCGACCAGGTCGGTTATATCGACGGTGTTGCTGGCCCAGGCGACGATGTTGATGTTGGCGGTCTGAGGCCGGCCCTGCTGGTTGGTACCCAGACGGAGCGACTGCTGCTTGTAGAGCACGATGCCGACGTTCTGGGCCTGGGAGACCGTCTCGATGGCGGCTTCGAGGTTCTTTTGCAGGTTCTTGATCCGGATGTTGGCTTCACGCCCCAGCTTGTTCTGCTCGTACTGGACCCAGACCTGGTAATCCAAGGCGGTCCGTTCATACACTTCCTGGGCGTCGGCGTAGGGCGGGGTCCCGGGTACGAGCATGTCCAGGTCCTGCTGTTTCTGGGCGATGTCCTTCTGGCGGTCTTCGCTTTCCTGGGTGACTCGGGTGCGGACGATCCCCAACTCGGCGTCGATCTGCTGCTTTTCTTTCAGCGAGTCGTAGATGCTGGCCAGGTCGACGACGGCGACGACGGTGGGTTCGCCGCTGAGTACACCCTGAGCGTTGACGCCTACCAGCCCGACAACCAGTACGGCGAGGGCGGCGGCGGTGATGAGTATGTTGCGTTTGATGTGCATGAGATTCTCCATGTGTTTGCTGGCAGGGGCGGACCCGGTGTGAGTCGGCCGGGGGTATTCTATCCGGGGGGTGTTCTAACACGGTGTGAGGGCGTGGGCAAAATCGGACGGATCGGGGGATGTCAGTGTCTACATCATACGTTCGTCGGGTGCGGTGGGTTCAGCCCATTGGATCGGTCGCGGGGCCGCTCAGGGCGGCTTAACGGAACGGCAGATCCAGGCTAAAGCTGAGGACCTGGGTCTGGTCGCCGTCCTGTTTGACCACGGGGGCGGCGATATCCAGTGCGAACGGGGCGGAGCCGAAGAACGGGACTTTGATCCGAAGCCCGGTCCCGACCGAGACACGCCAATCGTCGACGCCGGGGTCGTCGGTGAGGGTGCCCATGTCGGTGAAGAAGACCGCCCGAAGGACCTCGGTGTAGATCGGGAAGTTGTACTCGACGCCCGTGGTCAGGAGCCATTCCCCGCCGACGGCCTCGTCTCCGGGGGTGAGTGTGGTGGCCTGGATGCCCCGAGGCCCGACGCCGCGGAACTCGAAGCCGCGGAACGAACTCTGCCCGCCTAAGTAGAGCCTCTCGAAGAACGGTGCTTCGTTGTCCTCGGGGATGATCGAAGCTTTAACCCGCCAGCTTAGGACGGTGCGTCGGCCGAAGAAATCTTCTTCGACGGTCCAGAACTGGCGGAACTCGGTAGAGAGCTTGGAGAAGTCGTAGTCGCCGCCCAGGGCCCCGACCTGCTCGACGTTGAATTCCCAGCGGTTCCCGTGCGTGGGGAAGATCCGGCTGTCGGTGGTGCTGCGGACGACGCTGAACCCGATGCCGGTCAGATCGCTTTCCCCCATGACGGCGAAGACAGCGAGGGGGGCTTCCGGGTCGATCCCGGAGATGTCAACGGTGGTGACCCGCAACGATGTCGAAGCCGACCAGACGTCGCCGAACCTTCTGCCGAAGGAGAGGTTGCCGCCCTGGCGTTCCTCGTCGTAGTCGTCGAATTCACGTTGGAAGAAAGACAGGGATGAGCCGAAGGTGTAGTCGGTTTCCAGGAGCGAGGGCTCTCTGAATGAGATCGAGTACCGGCTGACCTCGTCGCCGGGTTGCAGCGACAGGGCGAATGACTGGCCCGCGCCTCGGAAGGCTCGGCCGGACAAGAACTCCTTGGTTGTCTGCGGGGTGTCGGTGATATCGAAGTTGCGCTGATTCAGGTCGATCGCGCCCAGCACGCCGGCGTCTGAGCTGAGCCCCGCGCCGAAGCTGATGGATCCGGTAGTCGCCTCGGTGACGTCGATCAGGACGTCGCGCGTGCCGTCCCGGGGTTCGCCCATGATGGTGACGGTGCCTTCGCTGAAAAGCCGGCCGTCGGCGAGCCGTCTCCGCGTGCGGTCGACGCCTGTTTGATCGAACCGTCTGCCGGGGTCCATGCCCCGGACCTGGCGGAGCACGACTTTTTGCCGGGTCAATTCGTTGCCGGTGACACTCACCTTGCCGACGACCGAAGGGATGCCCTGTTGGATATTGACGACCAGATCGACCAGGGCTTCGTTCTCGTGGGGGAGCGCAGAGACGTTGACCCGGACATCCAGGAACCCGAGTTGGCCGTAGAGGTCTTGCACTGTTTGGGATGAACGGGTGGCCTTCTCCGACGAGTAGATGTCGCCGGGCGCCAGGTCGAGGTACTGGCAGACCTGCGCATCGGGCAGCAGCCGCTGGTCGCCAACCTCCGGCTGGAGGACGCGGACCTGATACACCAGGTATTGTCGGCCTTCCTCGATCAGGAAGACGACGACCGCGTCCTTCTCATCGGGTGACAGGTCGATCCGTCGGCCGACCTGCGCATCCAGAAAACCCCGGGCGTGGTAGAAGTCGCGGACCCCCGAGGAGTCCAGTTCCAACTGCTCGCGGTTCAGGTCGCCCTTCTGGAAGATCGGGAAGTAGGTCTTGCTCCGCAGCTTGCTCTTGAGTTGTTTGTGTGTGTATTGGTCGTTGCCTTCGAATCGGATACCTTTGATCTTGACCCGTGGGCCTTCGCGCACACGGTAGACCAGGATGTGTGATTCTTTGAGCAGCTCGCGGTCGACTGAGATGTCGGCAACGAAGTGGCCTTTGTCCTGGTACTCGCGGATGATCCGGTTAAGCCCCTGCTCGATCAGGTACGGGTCCGCCGGGTCGCCCGGACGCAACAGCACCATGCCCAGGATCGTCTGGTCGGCGATCGCCTTGTTCCCCACGACTTGGACATCGGTCAAGATCGCCTGCTCGGAGACATCGAAGATCAGTGCGACCGAACCGTCTGGCTTAGGCTCGACCCGGACGGTGACTTTGTCGAACCGGCCTAAGTGGGTCAGTCGGACGATGTCCTGCTGGACGGTCTGGGCGTTGTAGGGCTCGCCAGTGAGCGAACGGATCTGATTGAGGGCCAGTTGTTCGGAAACATTCTTGAGGCCTTCGATGCGGACCTCTGAGATAGGCCGATCCTGTGGGTCGATCCCCTGGGCGTCGGCGCGGCTGGCCGGAAGCAACAGCCCGGACAGGCCCACAATCAGCCCGAGGATTATGGTGATATGCCGCTTGGGGGTCCAAATCATAGAGGCTGGCCTGATCTTGAGCGTCAACAGGGCACGGGCCGAGAGTGTAATCGAAAGCCGCCCCTATTGGCGAGTACAGCGGCTCTGCCGGGGACCGACAAGCCCCGCGGTCGGGCTGGCAGCGATGCTCTGGGCAACACTTGCCGCTGCTGTGGGTGGCCCCTAAACTAGACTGTCCTTCGCGGGTGCCTAAACGTGGGTGCCAAAAGCCCAAGGCCAGCCCCGGAAGACCGGCGGGCCCTCCCCGGCCAGGCCTGCAGGTATCGCAGGCCGAACCGAGGCGGCCAGACACGCCCGAATCGAATCGCCACGTCGGACGTAACCGCAGTAAATAGCTTGGTCTATTCGAAATATCCGCCGACGCGGACAACCGATGAGGCCCCGGACATGACCCCCGGAAACGGCCCGGACTCAGCCCCGGAAGTGACGCCCGAACCCGGCCAAGGAACCTTGATGACCTCCGCTACCACCGAGGACAGAGTGAAGACCCCAGCCTCGCAAAGCCTGCCTAAAGACAAGCTGGTGGACATGCTCTACCAGATGATGCTCATCCGCCGATTCGAAGAGCGGACCATGCAGGCCTACCAGCAGGCCCACATCGGCGGGTTCTGCCACATCTATATAGGTCAGGAGGCCACCGCCGTCGGCACCGTCGCTGCGCTACTGGATGACGACCCGATCATCACCGCCTACCGCGACCACGGCCACGCGCTGGCACGCGGCATGCACCCCAACTATTGCATGGCTGAGATGTACGGCAAAATCACCGGCTGCGCCAAGGGCAAGGGCGGCAGCATGCACATGTTCGACAAGGCCCACCACATGTACGGCGGGCACGCGATCGTCGGCGGGCAGTGCCCCCTGGGCGTCGGGCTCGCATTCGCAACACAGTACGAGAAGAAAAACAACGTCACCGTCTGCTTCTTCGGAGACGGCGCGATCAACCAGGGCGCGTTCCACGAGGCGATGAACCTCGCCGCCATCTGGAACCTCCCGATCATCTTTGTCGTCGAGAACAACGGCTACTCGATGGGCACCGCCATCCAACGCGGCACCGCAGCGGCAAACGATCTGGGCGCCAAGGCCAAGGCCTACGGCATGCGCTACGCCGAGTGCGACGGCATGGATGTCCTGGATACCTACAACACATTCAAACGCGAGGGCGACCTCTCCCGAGGCAGCACCAGCAGCGCGCTTGGCCTGGAACAGTCTGGCGGCGGCCCCTGCTTCATCAACGCCAAGACCTACCGCTACCAGGGCCACTCCATGAGCGACCCCCAGAAGTACCGCAGCAAGGATGAGGTCAGCGAGAAGAAAGAAAAAGACTGCATCAGCACGATGGTCAGCCACTTAATTGACAACAAGCTCGCCACACAGGATCAGATCGACGAGTTGGACAAGAAGGCCAAGCAGGTCTCCCGTGACGCGATCAAGTACGCCGAGCAGTCGCCTGACCTGCCGAAGTCCGAGATGTTCACCGATATCTATTCCCAACCCTACGGCCCGCCGTTCGTGAAAGGCGCGCTGCCGAAGATGATCACCGACAATAATTCAGGGGATTAGGGGTTGGGATTTTGGGGTTGGGGAAGCAGCCGGAAATACTGCTTTCTGAATGCCCGCATGCCCACCACAACCCATGACGTCTGGTGAATAGCCCTAAACCCCAATCCCCAAACCCTAAATCCCAACCCCATGCAAACCATCCAATACAGAGAAGCCATCCGCGAAGCCATGCAGGAGGAGATGCGTCTTGATGACCGCGTCTTCCTGATGGGCGAGGAGGTTGCGCAGTACAACGGCGCTTACAAGATCAGCCAGGGGATGCTCGACGAGTTCGGGCCCCGGCGCGTGGTCGATTCCCCGATCAGCGAGACCGGGTTCTCCGGCCTGGGCGTCGGCGCAGCGATGTACGGGCTGCGTCCGATCATCGAGTTCATGAGCTGGTCGTTCTGCCTGGTCGCGGCGGACCAGATTATTAATAACGCGCCCAAGATGCTCTACATGTCCGGCGGACAGTTCGGCTGCCCCGCTGTGTTCCGCGGGAACAACGGCGCGGGCGGTCAGCTTGGGTCCACGCACTCCTGGTGTGTCGAGTCGATGTTTGCTTCCGTCCCCGGCCTGAAGCTCGCGATCCCCAGCACGCCCCGCGACGCCAAGGGGCTACTCAAGACCGCGATCCGCGACGACGACCCGGTCTTCAACCTCGAATCCGAACGCATGCTCGGCCTGGGCGCACGCGGCGACAAAGACTTCTCCCGCTACATCAAAGACACCTGGGCTCCGCCCACCAATAAGCAGGACGAAGATTTTACGATCCCCTTTGGTGTCGCTGACATCAAGAAGCCCGGCAAAGACGTCACCATCGTCGCCGCAGGCCGACCGGTCCACTTCGCGCTGGACGCAGCGGAGGAGCTTGAAAAAGAAGGCATCGACTGCGAGGTCATCGACCCACGCACCTACCGCCCGCTGGACATCGACACGATCGTCAAGAGTGTCCGCAAGACCAATTACTGCGTCGTCGTCGATCAGAGTTGGCCGTTCGCCAGCGTCGGCTCGGAGATCGCAGCACAGGTCTACGAACACGCGATGGACGACCTGGACAACAAGGTCATCCGCGTGAACAACGACGACATCCCCGCCCCCTACAACCGCACCCTCGAACAAGAGATGCTCCCGAACACCCGCAAGATCGTCGAAGCGGTCCGCGCGGTGACGTACAACGCTTAAGCAAACGTAACCCGCCGCCGACCTACGCGGTTGGTCGGACTCTGTTTACCCGTCGGGCTGGGTCAGTGGGGTTTCGTTGGGTGCCGGTGATTCTTCGGCCGCCTCGGCGTCTTGAGTGTCCGGGGTTGGCTCGGGGGCTTCCTGGTCTTGTGGTTCTTCGGCTTCTGTTTTGTAGGGTTCCCCGTAGAGGTAGATGTCGCCGTCTTCACCCTCTTCCCCGTAGGGATCGAAATAGGGATCGAAATCGCCGTCTTCGCCGTAGCCGCCGTAGCCATACGGATCGTCCCAGTTGGGTTCTTCTTCTTCGGGTTGTGGCCAGAGCAAGTCCTGCAGGCCGCCGAAGGTGAAAGGGATGTCGGTGCCGTCTTGGTAATCAGCGCCTACGTCACCGAGCAACGCGCCGCTGTCGTCGGTGCCGTCATCGCCGAGGCTGTAGATGATGACGCCGGTTTCTTCGGTGCGGTAGCGCAGGGGTTGGCTGTCGAAGGGGTCTTGCGGGACGGCGTCGAGGAATTCGGGGGCCAGGTCGTTTAGTTGAGCGGGGAGCGTGCCGTATTTTTGGCGGTAGCGTTCGGCGGCGATGCCTGCCAGGACCACCCGCCGCTTG
>JAJDCT010000383.1 GCA_029260695.1 Phycisphaeraceae bacterium | reverse complement strand
CGCATCGCACCGAGGCCTCTCGCCAAGGCTGCTTGAACCCACGTTTTCTAGTGAGATCCTCAAAAAATCCGAACAAAGCCCGATCGCACGACTCGTAGAATATATTTAACTTAAATTTGAATATTTGAGTTCTTCTCAATCGGGGCTGACGATCCCCATCGTCTGATGCGACAAGTAGGGGCGTCTCATGCGGCAATTCTGCTATGGGTGATCGGAAAATGCTTTGGGACAACCAGGTCAAGGCAAGCGGCTATGACTCATACGGATCACGATTAAAACTCGTGCCCATCATCATGGCCAATCCTCCGGCAAAGCCGGGGGCTGAGGGAAAAACTGTCACCCATGAATTCAGCAGAATCCGTATCAGACCCAACAGGCAAGACAAAACCCACGGACTGTATCCGTGGGCTTCGTCGAGGTGGATCATCCCTGTGGTGGTGGGATGATGGTGTAACGGTTAAGTCTTAGAGCGCGTCGTTGTCTTTTTCGCCTGTGCGGACACGGACCACCCTGCTCAATTCGTAGACGAACAGCTTGCCGTCGCCGACCGAGCCGGTATGCGCTGCTTCCGTGATCGCGTTGATGGTGTTGTCCAGATCATCGCTCTTGACCGCGATCTTTAATAGGATCTTGGGGACGAACCCCACATCCATGCGTGCGCCTCGGTAGCGTTCGGTGTGGCCCCGCTGCTTGCCGTAGCCCTTGCATTCCAGGGCGGTCATGCCCAGGATGCCCAGCTCGGTCAGCCGCTTCTTGAGCGACCCCAGCGCCGCGGGCTTGATGACTGCTTCAATCATATGCATCGTCGTGTTCTCCAAAGTATGCGTTTGCTTGCCGTGGCCGATCGGTGGGTGAGGAGCTTGGTATCACCCACCGACGGCGGCACGGACTGGATTCTCAAAAAACGGTAATCATGCCTCGCGTAACTGATAGCTCTTGATGTTGGTCTGCTGGAAGTCGGGGTAGGCCGCCATGTCGTGTTCGCCGAGGTCCAGGCCCTCGATCTGCTCTTCGTCGGAGACACGCAGGCCCAGGGTGGCCTTGAGGGCGAGCCCGACGATCAGTGCGAACACCACGGTGAACGCACCCATCGCGGCGATGCCGGCGAACTGGTAGCCCAGCTGCTTGATGCCCGCCAAGTCACCGAAGATCCCAACGGCGAGCGTGCCCCAGATGCCGCAGACCAGGTGGACGCTGGTCGCACCCACGGGGTCGTCGATCTTAAGGAAGCGGTCGAAAGCGATGACCGAGAAGTAGACCAGCACACCTGCGATCCCGCCGATCACGACCGACTCCCAGATCGCCATCTGGTCGGCCCCGGCGGTGATCCCGACGAGCCCGGCGAGGATGCCGTTCAGTGCCATCGACAGGTCCGGCTTACTTGCAGCGATCCAGGACACCAACCCCGCCGCCACACCGCCCGCCGCCGCCGCCATCGACGTTGTGACAAGCACAAGTGACACCGCCCCGGGGTCCGCGCTGAGGACCGACCCGCCGTTGAACCCGAACCAGCCGAACCACAAGAGGAACACGCCGATCGCGGCGAGCGTCAGGTTGTGGCCGGGGATCGCGTTGCTCGAACCGTCGGCGTTGTACTTGCCCAGGCGTGGGCCCAGCAACAGAACCATCACCAAGGCTGCCCAGCCACCGACCGAGTGCACGATCGTTGAGCCGGCGAAGTCGTAGAAGCCCGCTTCGCTGACCACTTCACCCGCCGCGTTCACTTCATTGCCGAGCGTTGAAAGGAAACCGCCGCCCCACTGCCAAGCACCGGTGATCGGGTAAGCGATCGCCACAAACAGAGTCGCAAAAAGCAGGAAGCTCGACAGTTTGATCCGCTCGGCGACCGCACCGGACACGATTGTGCAGCAGGTCGCCGCGAACATCGCCTGGAAGAAGAAGTCCGTGTACCAGGTGTAACCTGCGTAGTCCGGGCCGAAGTTGCTCAGGTCGTTCATGTCGGCTGTGATAAATCCGGAGATCGCACCGATATCCAGGATGCCGGGGATCATCGATTCACCATCAAACCCCGGGTACATCAGGTTGAACCCGATCAACGCGTAGGTCAGGATGCCGATGCAGACGATCATCGTGTTCTTAAAGAGGATGTTGACCGTGTTCTTCGCCCGGGTCAGGCCGGTCTCCAGAGTCGCGAATCCCAGGTGCATGATGAACACGAGCATGCCCGCGATCATGATCCAGAGGTTGTTGACCATAAACGTCGCATCGACCGGCGTGTCGGAGGACGCTTCGGCTGCTTCCGCGACGGCCTGGACCGCATCGTCGGCAACCGTGTCCACGGCCTGAACGACCTCGGCCGCAACGGCGGCGGCTCCTTCGACTGCCTCCTGCGCTAGTACAGTGTCCGGCACCAACACCAGCCCAAGGGCCAGCACAATTAATGCAATGGGCGTGACGCCTCTTGCTATCCACCTCATATCCATGATCTCCAAAAAATAAGGTTCCGTGGGACGAGCCCACTACCACTGAATCTGCGCGCTCGACCGCCTTTGGCTTAGCGCACACAGCGCCGCCATCTTGGACAAATCGGTCAAGCCTTTGGGAATCAGGCGGGCCCCTTATTAAGACGCCCACCCATACCTCCGCGTACGCCGCGGCGGTGGCTTGTGTCGTGTTGACGCATAGGTAATTGCAACTCCCGTGCCAACTCACTCATCAGGCCGACTCAACCAAAGAGATGGTCCTCGCAACCGGCCTTGGCGCTTGCCATTGATGATTCCAGTTGAAATTATGACGAGAGAGCCGGGCCTGAACCGTTGCGGGCCTGAGCACGACCCGCTGAACATCTAGGCAACGGCACTACAACGCTGACCTTTCGTGACCAAGATGCGCGCAGCCGGTCTGCTCACTTTCGGGGGTGACCCGCTGACGAGCCGCCGCGATTCATGGGCCGCCTCGCTTCGTGGTGTACTGCGACCCCCCGTCATGGGGCTCCACCGGGCCCCATGGCCTCCCGGAAGGAATCTGGCCGAGGCCCGTGCGAATCAAGCCCGCTTGGGCTAAAATGGTAAGGCCCAAGACACCGTGCCTGCCCCTTGGTGCCGTGCCATCCGATCACGACCCAGACTCGCGGGGCAGGCCCTTTGCAGTAGTGAGGAGTACCGGATGGACGCAACCGTGCGAACGCCTGTCGTGACCTGTGCTTTGGCGATGCTGGCGTTGTTCGGCTTTGCCGTGACTTCCCCGCCGACGCAGGCCCAACTCGCCTCAATCTCTGACACCCCACAGATCCAAGAGCCGGGCCTGGTTTTGGATATCGATGCGCTGCTCAGCGAAGACCAAGTCTTCGAAGATACCATCGAGAGCAACATCTGGAGCCTAAAGCCCCAACCCGGTCGTCGGCTGATCCAGATACCCATCACCGTAACGCCGAAAGATCAAACCACCCGGCTCGCGGCCCCGTCGATCAAGGCACGGGGGGGCCGGTTCGTCGCCTGGCGGATCATCCAGGATGAGCTGGACAACTCATCACGCTCGGCAAGACCCAACAACGCGCCAGGCGCGCCCCGCAACCAACCGCTGAGCGTGGGGTCGTTGCGGAACCTCGATATCGAAAGCCTGGGACAACTGGACCGCCCCCAACCACAGGCAGGCCAAAACACATCGCCACGAGCAGCCAATCTCGGCGCGGAATTGCCCGAAGACATCCCCGTACTCGCGCGTGACCTGACGGTCAGCCCCGACGGTGTCATCTACTGGCAGCTGGAACGCGCGATCGCGGGGGCCGAGGTCAAGAGCGGCACCACGGGATACTTTCTAAAGCTCCGCGCTGACCGTCTCAAGGAGTTGGAACCCAAACGTCCCGAAAGCAACGCACGCCAGGGCGGGGGTCGGACCGCAGGCCAGGACCCGCGCGAAGCCGCCGCCAAACAGCGGGCCGAAGAGCTCGAATTCCGGGACAAGGCCCAGGCATACCGGGAACTGCGTGACCAGGTCCGCAAGCTGCCCGACGAGTTCCAGGCAAGGCTGCCAAGCAGGCTATGGGCTGTATTCGAAGTCTCTGACCGGATCAATGAGTTGAGCCTCACCGGCGGGCCCCCGATGCCCTGGCAGATCGCGATGGACGACCTGGTGGCGCTGCGGGAAGTCTCGGCACGGTCACGCGGTGGCGGTGATCTCACCGCCGAAGATTTCACCGCGGTGTCACAGATGTCGCTGATGCTCGCCGACGAGCACCCCCTGACCCGACAGGCCGTCGCAGGCTCACTGGGCGCTGCGCAGATGTTTGGCCAGGCCCAACAGGGTGACGCGCTGTACCGATTGATCGATAGCCTGCTGAAAAGCGGTGACCCACAGACCGTAAGGGCTGTGACCGCCGGGCTCGCTTCGACCGTCCCGCCAACCTCGTCGACGCTGTCGCTGCTTAAAGGTGCGATCAAACACCTGGACCCGGCATCAAAACTTATGGCTCTAGGCGGGCTGCTGACCACCCAGAACAGCGACCCGATCGCGCAGCGGCAGGTGATCGAAACCGCCAATCAGATGCTCGCAGACCCCCAAGGCCCCGGTGCGGTCTACGTCCTTGACCAACTGACAAGGGCGCTATCGGATAAACCCGACTCCGTGACACTCGTCGGCAGCGCCATACGTTTTGACTCACTGGACGAGACGGCGTTGGACCAGGCGATCGTCTACACCGCCGACGCTGCTGAATTCAGCGCCGTCGCCGCGGAGTGGATGGAGCACGGCCTGCTGGGCTCAAGCAACCCCCGGGTGGTCGGCCGGACCGTCGAGATACTGGGCACTTCGGCGCCCGGCGGCGGCGCGGTATCGATGCTGACCAAGACAATGATCCGGTTCGCCTTCGGCCCGGCCAACGAAGACGCCGCCAACCGCGTCAAGCCCCCGCTTCGGGGTATCGCAAGCATCCCGATCGGTTCGACCGGGCACAGCATCTACCGCGTTCTCAACGCCGGCGATCCGGAGATGAGAACACTGGGTTGGAAAGCGCTTAGACACTTCCAGGTGCTCAGCGACAACGCATCGGCTCGCTCCACGCAGGGCGCAACCAATAACGGGGACCAACCCGATCGGTTGGGGCTGATCCTCGACGCCGCGTTCAACGAAACCATCACCCCACCGCAGTTAGTCATATTCCTGGTCAATCAGAAAGAACCCGATCAGGCAACCGCCGCCCTGGTACGGATCGTCGTGGAAGGCCGGGGCCCCGCGATCACACAGGCCGCCCGCGCGCTGGTGCGTTCGGGCAGGCAGCTGGAGCAACCGTTACAGGCGCTGACCCCCGAGCAGCGAGGCGCGTTCGCGTCCCGGCTCTACGAGGCGGTCACCGGATCATCCCCGATGGTTGCTGGGCTATTGCGTGTATCCGACGGGCGGTCACCGGTGGTCAATTGGTTTGCACGCCAGGTCTCTGCATCCGGTCTGCCGGAAGCTTCGGACTGGGCAGAGGCGGCTAATGGCGAAGACAACCTGGTTACCCTCGCCGCCAGCAGCGATCCGGAGCTCGCCAGCGCGGCGGTCGCCAGCCTCGTCGCATCGGCCGGGGGCGATGAACTGGCCGCACGCGACCTCGCGCGAAAGATGAGTACCGCCGCCGACCGCTCCCCCGAAGCGCTGCGCGAGCAATGGGTGTCCGCCAAGCAGGACATCTACGCGTCACGCTTGAGCCACGCCGCCGGTCGATACCGTTTGATTGTCAACCTCCGGGGCTCCGGTGGCAGAACGCTCAACTCAGGTGGGTTCGGCAACTTCCAGTTCCCCCGCTCCGGCAGCACCGCCGACACACCCGCCAACGCGCCGCTTATCAAGAGCCACGACGTTGCCCTGATCGATCTGCAGGCCGATGGCCATTCCCTTGGACTGGCAAGCGGCACGCTGACCCTGGGCGCCGCGGAATCCACGCTCGCCATCTCGCTTATAGACCCCAGCGAGTTGAAAGACTTCGGCCACGAAGAACTGGCCAAACTACCGCTTGAAGACATCCAAGGCCCGATCGACCTGCTCCCACAGAAAGACGGATCCTGGCGCGGCGCAGCGGCGCTGGGCGACGGCCGAAGCATCGAGGTGATCTTCGACCCGGAGTAAGGCAGGCACTCGCAAAGCTTAGGGGGCCGGGCTCCCAACTCTTTCTTTGATAAATATTGCTTGGTAACACCGCCGAGTGCGGGTAAAGTGGTAGGTTCGTCCACACAAGGAGATGCTGATGCGGACCGTGCTGTGCTTGATAGTGGCTATGTTTGTTTTACGATCCACGGTGAGTCACGCCCAAGTCGTGATCAGCGAGGTCATGTACAACCCCAACAGCAACGAGGGTCGTCCGCCCGACCCAAATGACCCGGATGACAAGGGTGAGCCTAACAAGGTCGAGTGGGTCGAGCTTTACAACGCGGGCGCCGAGCCGGTGGATATCTCTGGGTGGGCGCTTGCGGATGAAGACGGGCAGACCACGGCGGTGAGCGGCGGCGCGGTGATCGAACCGGGCGTGGCGGTGGTGCTGGTACCGGTGCATACCTCGGCTGCGGCGTTCCACGCGGCGTGGGGCGGGACGTATGCCGTGTACCCCGTTGCGCAGTGGGGAGACGAAGGTGGGTTATACAACCTCGCCAACGGCCCGAGCCCGGACAACGAGATCCTGCGGCTGATCGATGCGGACGGCGTGACCGTCGATGAGGTCAACTACGACGACGAAGGCGACTGGCCCAGCGATCGGCCGGACGGTTCGAGCATCTACCTACCCGCGGATATGCTTGATGCCGAGCTGAACGACCAAGGCATTAACTGGCGTCTGTCCGAGCCCGGCACGGATACGGCGAAGAAAAACAAACCCGCCGGCGCGTTCAACGGCGTGGACATAGGCTCACCCGGGCGCGTCCCGTCGGAGCCCGTCGTAACCGAATAGCCGTAAGCCCCCTCAAAGCTACCCATTACTTGGAGACTCGATATGCCCCGATATAGCCGGATAACCCGTGCGCTGCCCGTGTTCATCACCGCACTCTTCGTCACAGCACAAGCCGCAACGGCCTGGCACGACGAGGGTCACTACTACGCCGCCGTGGCCGCTGTCAATGCGATGCCGCAAGACGTCCCGGCGTTCTTCCGCGAGGGTGCGGCGTCGGTCGGGCACGGCGCGCTTGACCCGGACGTCTTCAAAAACCGGGGGCTGGCCCAGCTCAGCCACTGCGAGTCACCCGAGCACTACCTCGATCTGGAGATGCTCGAAGGCAAAGAGTTGCCGCCGCTGCGATACGACTACGTGAAGATGTGCATCGAAATGGACGTCGACCCGACCAGGGCCGGGACGCTGCCTTACAGCATCAGCGAGTGGACCCAGAGGCTGATGATGGCGTTCGCCGAACACCGCGCCAACCCGGACAACCCCCATGTGCAAGCCAAGTGCCTGGTGTATGCGGGCATCCTCTCGCACTACGCCGCCGACCTGCACATGCCTTTGCACACGTCGATCCACTGGGACGGCCGGGCTGTCGAGGGCGAGAATTATGTCCGCACAGGCATCCACAACAAGGTCGACGCCCTGCCGACGAAGGTTCCTTACAACGAGTTGTTTGCCGAGCCGTTGCCGACCGCGCTGTCTTCGCCTGATGTGTTCACATTTACCCTCAACGAGTTGGCCCAGAGCCACGCGCAAGTCGAACGAGTGTACGAGCTCGAACCGTTGCTGCCGGAGTGGTCTGACCTGACCCCGCTTGCCGGCGAGGTGCGTGAATTCACGATCCAACGGCAACGCAACTCGGCCGCATTCACAGCCGACCTGTTCCTGAGCGCCTGGCGCAACTCGGCGGACATTACAGCCCCCATCTGGTTGGACCGGAAGATATTCGACGAAACGTTCGACCCGGCCGTGGTCCCCCAGCAGCCTGGGCAGTAAAGCGCCGGGGGTGTGGTTAGAGCGGTTTTATTTTCAACCGTGGCAGGTGATGTTTAGCCGCCGCGGCCACGCGGCGTACTCCGGGCGGGGTAGCCGGGCTAAACCGTTGTACATCGCTATACATAAGATGAAACCGGCCTAGTGCATCATTGCAGCTAGAGCGTTCTCAATCCAACTGTAGTGGTTTTCATAGCTGCGGGGCGACGCCCCGCAGGGCCCGCGGTGTGTCACGCCGCGGCTAGTAACATATCTGGCTAGATAAGTTTGTCTCTCTCCACACTACGCTTGGATTGGGATTGCTCTAATGTTTCGTTCTGGTGTTTGATTCCAACCAAGATGAAACCTTGGCTCTATCTGAAATAAAGAAGCCCGTGTCCGACGGACGCGGGCTTCTTTAATGTAATAGTGGTTGGTGCGCAGGGTTTTGGGCATGTGGTTCAGTTCGACCGGGGCGAACCCGCGGGGCCCGACACGGCGGCGGTGTCTGGCTCGTCGCTGGATGTCTGACCGTCTACATCCAGCCAGCTTCTGATCGCCAGGCGTGACGGCTCGGGGATCAGGTCGGCCCTTGCGCGGGTGACCATGTCCATCTCGTCGCGGGATTGCCAGCAGAACTGCGGCCAGTCGATGGCGTCGAAGTCTGCCGCCCACTCCCAGGCCACCGGGCCGGCCTGGTCGATCAGCATCCGCAGGATATCGCCCTGCGCCTCGGGCTCGACGGCGGAGAAGTACCGCTCGCGGAAACGCTGGTTGGTCAGCTGCTTGATCGTGCCGGGGTCTTTCTCGTAGACCAAAACGAGTAGTGCGTCGGTGGCCCACGTCGCCTCCTGGGTGTCCATACTCCCCGACCCGCCCTCGGTCAGTTTGGCGAGTGCCTCGGACGCAAGCTCCATCGATTTTTGTTTGTAGGTGAAGGCCTCGCGGTTTCCCAGGTCCGCCAACATGCTTGCGGCGATGTAGGACGCAAGCGGGACCGGCTTCTCGGGGAAGATTAACCTGTCATACCGTCCGTCCTTGACGCCGAACAGTTCGCCACGGAGGAATGGATCGGCGATCGCCGGCTTAACCTGTTTCCATGCGTGGGACAGCATCCATGGGCTGTCCTGGTAGGCCCGTGAAAGATCCTCTCGGTAGTCGATCATCGGCTGGTTGGCGACCCCCATCGGGAAGAAGGTGCGTACGTTCAGTGCCGCGGGGTTCACACGGAAGCCACCCGCGGCTGCGGGGATCGTGCCGTCGCCGATGAACTTGTGTTCGCCTCGGAAGATCAGGTTCGGACTGATCGGTCCCGGGCTGGCCTGCTGCACACGGCGGACCTGCTCGAAGCCGGCGATAAACGCGGCGCAGTCGGCCTCGATGTAGTCGGCGTAGGCCTTGGCCCAGTCATCAAACGCCAGGGGGTGTTGCGGCGCGATGTAGGGCCGGAGCATGTACAGCGGATGGTCGGCGTCACGTTCGGTCACTTCTTCCAGGCCGGCTAACGATGCGGGCAGCGGCAGGCCAAAAGATAAAACCGGTGCGTCCTGCTCGCCTGTCGCCTCCGCGCCCGCCAACGATCCCTGGATACCATGGCCTCGCGGATTGGAAGATGCCTGACGCCAGACCGGGTGGATGGGTGCCAGGGACGCCTCGGCAGTCAGCAAGGGTGAAACGTCACCCGTCCCCGTGTCGGGCAATGCCTGCAGCGATGCACACCAATCGGCGAACTGCCGCAAGGCTTCGGGCGTGAGCCGCGGTGTTTCGAATCGGTCGATGAGTTGTCCGCTGGCTGCGTCGATCGCACGCAGACTCAAGCCGGGCAGCGAATCTTCACCGGTCCAGACTCGGCCGGCGACAAGCACCGCGCCGTTAAGCCCCGAGTGGTCGATGGGCCCAGAGTATGACTGGGTATCGTCCAACCAGAACCTGCGTGAGACGACTGCCAACCCATCGGAGACCTGATCGCCTGCCTTGGCGAGTTGCTCGGTCAGCTCGGCGGTGCGGTAGAACATGACGGGCTGGTCGACGGGGTAGATCGGGCCGACCACCACCAGATTCGGTGTTTCACCAGCGCCGGGCGCTTCGCCTACGCCTTCTGGCACACGCGACTCGAGATACGTCTTCAATGCCGTGACAAACAGGTCGGACTGGTCCACCGCCGCCTCGGCGTCGACTCTGGCAAGCAGGTGGGTCTGGCGGGTCGCTACATCGGTCGCCCACAACGACAGTTGATCGCCCTTGTGCGTGGTCAAGTCCACGAGCCGTAGCTGCACCTGCGCAGGCGACCCCCAGAGATCGGGTGCGTTCCCCGGCAAGCCGCCGGTTCCGACGAAACATCGCAGCGCCGCTCTATCCACCACCGCTACGCTCGGCGTCTGTGCCAGCAGTCCGATCAGACGGTCGTGGAGTGTGACCGACGGAGCCCCGGAGCCCGCGTAACTCAGCTCATTGATACCCAAGGAAACATACAGGCGGTCGAGGCCCGGCTCGGGAGAGAGACTTGTCGTCGCGGTCGTGACGGGGAAAGCGGTCAACACAGGCAACTCGCCGTGCCCTTGGACCCAGGCGTCCGCGTGCACCATCGGGTCGGCCCCCGCGGCCCCGGCTTGAACCAGCGACACCTCATATGACACACCCGAGCCGTTAGCGATGCCGGTATCCGTGTACCCGGTGCTGTCGGTAGGGAGCTGCGCGATCAACGTGACGCCGCCTTGTTCGTCGACTCGGCGGACCGCGATCTGAACCTCGCCGGCATACCGATCAAGACCTGCAAGCAAGGCGGTGCTGTCCCAACTCAGATGGATGCGACCGTCGTAAGCCGTCGCGGTGACGTTCGTGAGTACCGAGGGCGAGACCATGGCCGCGGTCTGTGTCGGCCCGCCGTCGGGAGTGAAACTCGCGACACGAGACACGCGCGCCTGACTGTCGGAATCCCATGCCATAGACACCGACGTGAAATGTTCATCGTCGGGCGTCATCCGATAGTCGAGCCTGCCTGAGTAGGCGAAAGGTGCTGCCCCGATGACTGGCGCCCCGGGTTTGCCAAGGCGGTCCAACTCCTGGCCGACCCACTGCATCTCCCAGCGTCCGCGCCCCTGCGCATCCAGGTCGATCTGCATCGGGCGGTAGACCGCCGACTCCACGACCATCGGCAACCCGCTGGGCAATTCCGGGAGCGTCTGGTTGATCGGGCCGTCCGCCACGACCTGCCAGAGCAACACCTCTTCCCACCCCGGCGCGTCGAGCTTGGCGCCCACACGCATCGCCGGGAGAGGCTGATCTTTCGCACGCGGCGTCCAAGTCACACGTCCCTGATCCACGACCGGGGCCAAGACGTAGGCGAAGCTAGCCGCGGGTGTGTCGAACAGACGCTTGCCGTCGCTATCAAACCCCGAAAGTCGGTAGTGCAGCTGATTGGTATTGAGCCCGGATAACTCCTCGTCGAATAACTCAAACGTCAGCGAGCCTGTTGCGCGGTCGAAGCCATCCACTTTCGCGCGGTCCGCCTGTGTGAAAGGGCCGTCCGCGTTTAGCGAACGGAACAGCGCGACCGAAGTGGCCATGCTCAGTCGGCGGTCGTTGGCTTTGGATGCCGGGGCGATCTTCACCTGGAATGTGATGCGCGCGTCGTCTTGTGCGTCGGCCTGGATCTGCGTGCTGGCAAGCTGGGCGCCGCTGAGTTGAGCCGCGTCGGCGGCCTGCCAAGACTCCGCGTCGTTGGGGTTCTGGTGACGGGCCTCCACGACCAGCGGCGCGGCATCGTTGGCACCGGGCTCACCGGAGATCATGTTGCCCATCGAATCCAGCGAGTCTGAGTACTCGGTCTTAAGCACATGGACAGCCACCATGATGCCCCCGCCGATGGTTATGACCGCGATGCCCAGGCCGATCGCCAGCTTGAGTATGCCGCCGCTGCCGCCGCCGAAGTTCATTTTTTTGCCGGAGTAGACCTCGTAGAGCCGGGTCATGCGGTCGTCGACTTCCTGAGAGATCGCCTGATCGCCTGCCTGAGACTTGCTGCTTTTCGCACGTTTTACCTTCGACCCGCCCATCGAGCCGCCCATGGCCGTGCCCCCGACCGCGGTCCGGCCGACGGTTGAGCCGTGCGCCGAAGCGTCCAGGGACACCTGGTCCAGGGCAGATAGGTCGCTGAGGTCCATCTCCGGCTCCTGGGCCTGGGGGGCCCCGGCGGGGACGGTCAGCGGAGCCCGGCAGGATGGGCAGCGTACGGTCTGGCCGGCCAGCTGTTGGGGGGCCTCGAAAGCGGAGCCGCAAACACAAGACACCTTGATTTTCATAACTTCACCCGGTCAGTGCAGGAAATGTCTCGAACCCCGGCCCTGAGCCCCAACTCATGGGCCGTCTGATGCGGCCGACCATGGGTAGTCTGCACACAACCCTGACCGGCGGGGATGATTATAACGGCTTCATGGGGAATTGGTAAGGCCAACCCCACCCATCCACAGAAGAACCCGATCGTCGGCACACATCACCGGTAATTACCTATCTTTACACCCACTAAGCCCAGGCCGGAACAGCCCGAAACCCGTGGCCAGCCTATATTCGCGCCGAGTTTCGTGAACTTCCGATTAAACAGATAAGACCGGTTGTATTCGTCTGGATTTCGGTTACATTGGTGGACCTGGGGTGGGAGAAAGACCCCTGGGAGGGAAGCTGAGAGGAGAAACCGTTCTTTTGGGAGAAAGCACGGGTCGGGAGAAAGACGGAGACGGAGAAAGACGGAGAGGAGAGAGGCAGGGAAGCACTTGGGGAGAACAGCAGGGATGCCCAACTCAGCTTCCATAAGCCCCGACGCAAGTCGGGGTTTTTTTATGCGCGCCTTCGGTGAGTGTGAACTAAATAAGCTGAAGAAATAACCGCAGAGGGCGCGGAGGGAGACGGGGAGGGATGAACCACAGAGACACAGAGGCGTAGAGAAAAACGGGGGAGGGAGAAGTATCCGCAGATTGCGCAGATGGCGCAGATTCAGATTAAGAGCAGGCGCGACAAGTCGCGGCGCTTCGTGGGGGGCGGCGCGGTCAGCGGCGCACCACAGCGGATTATTGCAGCAACTTAAATCTGTGAAATCCGCGTCATCTGCGGATCACGTCTTACCCGCTTTTCTTCTCTGTGTCTATGTGCCTCTGTGGTTAACGCTTGATTTCTTTCCTGTCTTCCTTGGCGTCCTTAGCGTCTTGGCGGTTGAAGTTCCTGATCTAAAAGACCTCACGAGGTCCCGGCGGTAACGGCAGGCGCGGGATCAGCGGGACCGGGTCGAGTCCGCGTCCTGTTTATCCGTCATCTGGCCGGGGCGATCCGCTTGCAAGGCCC
>JAJDCT010000382.1 GCA_029260695.1 Phycisphaeraceae bacterium | reverse complement strand
CCCAGCTTCTTCATCTTCACGCTCATCCCCGCCGGCTTGCCGCCGCTGACTTTGCGTCGCTTGGCGACGTCGTACAGCGCCTCGTGCTGGTGCATGTTGTCCGGGTCGTGGCGCAGGCCGTTGATGAAACAATCGATGGAGTAGTCGTAGTTGCTGGCATTGGCGGTGGTTTCTCCGTGCTCGAAGAACCGCCGAGCCTTGCGCGGGTCGCGCTTGAACCCATCCCCACCGTTGCCACCCCCCCCCGTGCCACTCCCGCCAGGGCCTTTGCCTTTGCCGCCACCTTTTAACTTGCTTAAGAAACTCAAAGCCATGCTCACAGGGGTTAGGGAGTCGGGAATATTCAGGCAGGCCCAGATATAGAATTGTAGGGGATGTGGCCCCCTATGGCTATACACGGATGCACCGATAGGCCAAGATAGGCTTGCCCAACGGGGGCTCTAAACGTAAGGTTGCGACAGACTTGCAGCCGCGTGGCGACAAGGCGTGGCCTATCGGACCGTGCCTGCCGCCTGGTCGGTATTAGGATTGGAACCAAGCCATGATCCAGGTAGCTATCAACGGTGCAACGGGGCGGATGGGTCGGCGGTTGGTTGCTTTGGCGGGGCTTGATGCCGATCTTGAATTGGTCGCCGCGCTGGACCACGCCGGCTGCGGGCTCTTGGGCCAGGACGCCGGGCGGGTCGCCGGGGAAGATGAGTCGGGTGTCAAAGTCAGTTCAACGCTGGACGCCACGCCCGAGGTGATGATCGATTTCACCGTCCAGCCGGCCGTGCTGCCCGTGGTCAAGCTCTGCCATGAGCGCGGCGTCCCGCTGGTCATCGGCACCACCGGCTTGACCATACAAGATGAGCAAGCCATCGACGATGCGGCCAGGACCATCGCCGTCCTCCAGGCCCCGAACATGAGCCTGGGTGTCAACCTGCTGTTCGCACTGGCGGGGCGGGTCGCCAAGCAACTCGGCGATGATTACGACATCGAGGTCGTCGAGGCCCATCACCGGTTCAAGCAGGATGCGCCCTCCGGCACAGCGATGGGTCTGGTCGAGTCTATCTGTGACGCGACCGGCAAGGACATCGGCAAAGACGTCAAGCACGGGCGCAGCGGTGTGGCCCCGCGCACCCCTGGTGAGATCGGTGTGCATGCCCTGCGCCTCGGCGATGAGGTCGGCCGTCACACCGTCTCGTTCGCTACCCTCGGTGAAGAAATCCAGCTTACCCATCATGCCACCAATCGCGACACCTTCGCCAAAGGTGCCCTGCGTGCCGGCAAGTGGCTCGCCGACAAGCCGGCGGGTCGGTACAGCATGAAAGATGTGTTGGGGCTCTGACTCAGGGGTGTCCTTCCACCGCAGTTTTCGCCGTGTTTTCGTGTTCTTTTTCCTTGTTCTGTGCTATGATGCCCGGCTGCCTGCATCTAAGGCCACGCATCGCCACGCACCCGCATGGAGGTTTCATGACATGACCACGCACACCACCCCCGGTACCACCCCCGGCACTGCCCCCGGCACCACTCCTGGTATTGCCCCCGGTCCCCCAGCCGATCTGACCCCGGTCATCCCTACCAAGTCGCCCGCACATCCCAGAACCAAACCCTCCGCCGGCTCCCGCGCCTCAAGTGGCGTCCGCCGATTCCTCGACGAAAACTTCCTCCACTTTAATAGCCGTGAGGTCGTCGCCGCCGCCAGAGGCTACGAAGCCCACGTCGACGCCGGCGGCAAGATGCTGGTGTCACTCGCCGGCGCGATGAGTACCGCACGGCTTGGCAAAACGCTTGCACGCATGATCCGACAGGGCAAGGTTCACGCCATCTCCTGCACCGGGGCCAACCTCGAAGAAGACCTCTTCGTCATGCTTGCCGGCACGGAATACGAACACTGCGCCGATTGGCGTGCGCTTTCTGCCGACGACGAGCAGGCCCTCTACGACCGGGGCATGAACCGCGTCACCGATACCTGCATCCCAGAGACCGTCATGCGCCACCTGGAACGCCGGCTGATCGAGCGTTGGAAGAGCGCGGCCGACACCGGTGATCGTAAGTTCCCTTACGAATACCTCTTCGACATCATCCGAAGCGGTGAGCTTAAAGATCACTACCAACTCCCCGCCGAGGAGTCCTGGATGATCGCCGCCGCCGAGATGGATATCCCCGTCTTCTGCCCGGGTTGGGAAGACTCGACCACCGGTAATATCTTCACCGCCACGGTTATGAAGGGAACACTCCCGGATCACCAGTGCGTCAAGACCGGCACGGAACAGATGCAGGCCCTGTCCCAGTGGTACCACGACAATATGGCTGGCGAGCACGACGGCTCCCCAAGCGTGGGCTTCTTCCAGGTCGGCGGCGGGATCTCAGGCGACTTCGCGATCTGCGCCGTCCCCATGCTGATCCAGGACCTTAAGAAACTAGACACCCGCTTCTGGGGTTACTTCTGCCAGACCTCGGACGCCTGCACAAGCTACGGCGGGTACTCCGGCGCGGTCCCCAATGAAAAAATCACTTGGGGCAAACTCGACCCCGACACCCCCAAGTTCATGATCGAGTCCGACGCCACCATCGTCGTCCCCTTGATCTTCGCGTATGTGCTGGGTGATTAAATCGTATTGTCCCTTCACGTTACAACAGCCAACGCCGGGCCTAAGCTCAGCCAAGGCCCGGATATCCCGCGAACCTCCACACCTCCACACCTCCTACATCATCCACCGCACACACGATCGAAATTCATGAAAACCAGACACGCCATCCGCAACTGCTTCGCCTGCCTTTGCGCAGCGGTGCTCATGCTGGGGTGCGGCAGCACGGAGGATCCGCCGGGGATTTCACAATGGGAAGAGGTCTTGTCAAGAGTGCGTGAAGACTTCCCCGATGTGCGGATGACTACAACCCAGCAACTCGCCGACTGGCAGGCGGACACGCAGCGTGGCCCTCCTTTGCTGTTGGATGCGCGTGCCGCCGATGAATACAGCGTCAGCCATCTGCGAGGCGCGGTGGTGGCGGATTCGGATTTGGCGCTTCGCACAGCGTTGAACGGCGTCGGTCCCGACGACCCGGTCGTTGTCTACTGTTCGGTTGGGTACCGTTCTGCCAAGACCGTGCAAGACATCCAGGAGATGGGTTACCAGAACGTCACTAACCTCGAGGGCTCGATCTTCGCCTGGGCCAACGAGGGTCGGCCGGTATTTCGCGGCAACGAGCCTGTGTCTGAAGTGCATCCGTATGATGAGCAGTGGGGCAAGCTGCTGGATGGGCAGTATCACCCGGCGCGTTGAATCTGTGCGTGGGCGCAGGTATGTCCTCCTGGTCATGGCCCCAAGCGAAATGTCCGGGGCAGTCCAAGGGGCACGTGTAGCTTTTCCATGTCAATGCGAGCCTGAGTCTGGCGGTTTGCAAGATTTCAGGCCCTGTTGGTTTGGCGTTATCTGATCTTGAACTGCCCCACGATCTGTTGGAGTTGCTCGGCCTTGGAGCTGAGTTGCGATGCGGCTGCGGCGGACTGGTTTGCGCCTTCGGTGGCCTGGCTGGTGACCGCCGAGATCGACTCGATGTTCCGGCTGATCTGCCCGCTGGCGTCGGACTGCTCTTCGGCGGCCGCGGCGATAGACCGGATCATGTCGGCCACGCCACGGGCACTGGTGACGATCTCGCGGAGACTGTCGCCCGCTTCCTTGGCGCGGCTGACTCCGACATCTACCTGCTCGGTGCCGGCGTTCATCCGTTCCACTGCTTCGCTTGTTTCGGTCTGGATCGCGTTGATCGATTC
>JAJDCT010000381.1 GCA_029260695.1 Phycisphaeraceae bacterium | reverse complement strand
CGATCCGCAAGCATCTGGACCGGGTGTCACTTGGGACGTCCCCGAGGGTTGGCAGCCTGCGACCGGTGGGTCGGGGATGGCGATGGCATCGTTTGACGTACCGGGGATAGCCGGGGGATCAGATGAATCCGGGGGATCCGGTGGATCTGGGCCGGCACGGGTCACGGTGACGCCATTGTCAGGCCAGGCCGGGGGCGTGCTGGCAAATATCAACCGTTGGCGTGGGCAGGTCGGGCTTGGGCCCATTGAAAAGATCGAAGACCAGCCGATGACCGGGGTCCATGTCGATCATGCTGCCGCCGGGCTCATCGACTTAACCGCACCCGAAGGTGTCTCTGCCCGGACCGAACGCATGCTCGTTGTGCTGGTCCCCCGTCAGCAACAGAACCAGACCTGGTTCTTCAAGATGACCGGCCCGAACGACACGGTTACTCAGCACAAAGAAGGCTTCATCGGATTTGTCGAGTCGGTCACGTTCGGGGGGACCGGGGAAACCGGCATATCCGCAGAGGGGACGCCTGGTGAATAAAGGGATGAAAAAAGCTCTGAGCCCGTTTGCGTCGCTGCGTCTGACTGTCGTGTTGTTCGCGGCGGCGATGGTGTTGATCCTCGCCGGGACTGTCGCCCAGAAATACCAGGGCAACTGGGCTGTCGTAAACGAATACTTCCGTTCGCTTTGGTTGTGGATGCCGATCGGTATCTACGGGATCAAGGTCCCGTTCGTCGGTGGGTACAGCCTCTGCATCCTGATGCTGGTCAACCTGCTGGCGGCCCATGCCGTGCGTTTCAAGCTCACCTGGAAGCGTGCCGGGATCATCCTCACCCACGCGGGGCTGATCATTTTGCTCGCCGGGGAGTTGGTCACGGGCCTGTTCGCGGTCGAGTGGCAGATGACGATCATGGAAGGGGAATCCGCCGACTACGCGGTCGATATCCGGCAGGTCGAGCTGGCTGTGGTGGACCCGTCGCCGCAAGACCACGACAGCGTGGTGATCGTGCCGCAGTCGGTGCTAGCCAAGTATGAAGAGCAAGCCGGGGGAACCGGGGGTATATCCGGGGGCGGGGCTGGCCTGATCCAAAGCGAACTACTCCCATTTGATATCCGGGTGTTGGACTGGATGCCCAACGCCGAGGTCTTCGGCCCCATGAACGCACCGCCACAACTCTGGCAAAACAACCCCGCATCCCAGGGCATGGGTAAAACCGCCGTCGCAAGAGAAGTCTCCCGCGTCACCGGCGTCGAGGGCGGCAGGGTCGATGCCCCGGCGGTGTACCTGAAACTGACCCACAGCGGCCAAGACATGGGCACCTGGCTCGTCCCGCTGCACGGCATCGGCATGGGCGACCCACGCCAACCCGTCACCGTCAACGGCAAGACCTACCTCATGGAGCTACGCTTCACACGCGACTACAAGCCCTACACCGTGCACCTCATCGATTTTAAGCACGACAAGTTCGTCGGCACGGAGACGCCCAAAAACTTCTCCAGCGAGGTCCGCATGGTCGACCCGACGCGCAACGCAGACTTCAAAGCCTTGATCTCCATGAACCATCCGCTGCGCCACGGTGGCGAGACCTTCTATCAACACCAGTTCCTTCGCGGTGATATCGGCACGGTCCTGCAGGTCGTGCGCAACCCCGGCTGGCTCATGCCGTACATCGCATGCTCGCTGGTGTCGCTGGGCCTGATCGTTCACTTCGGTGTGATGCTCAAGAAGTTCGTCAGCAGGACAAGACGATGAACACAATCACAAAACTATTCCCCGCAGCCGCGGTCCTGCTGAGCCTGATCGTGATCGCCATGCCTTTGGTGCCAAGGCATGAGCAAGGCCCCTACGACCTTGACACGTTGGCAAGCCTGCCCGTGTCATCCGGTGGGCGGACCAAGCCGCTGGACACCGTCGCACGCAACAGCCTGATGATTGTCAGCGACCGCCAGACCGTGGCGATCGATGGCAAACGCCAGCCCGCGATCCGCTGGATAATCGATGTGATGGCCCGGCCTCAGGATGCGAACGCCTACGAGGTCTTCCGCATCGATCACCCCGATGTCCGAAGCCTGGTCGGTGTGATCGAAGGCGAACAGAAGCGTTTTAACTTTGCCCGTCTCCTGCAATTTGGCCGGGGCCTAAACCAGCAGTTCATACGAATCGAGGGGATCAAGCCGGCAGACCGGACGCCCTATCAAAGCCACTTGGCCGAGTTACGAGACCACGTCACGACCTACGACCTGCTGCAGAATCAGCAGGCCCCGTATTTGGTTCCGCCGTTGGTAGACGGCGAGCAGTGGAGACCGTTGGCGGCCGAACTGCACGCATCACACGAAGGACATGAGGTAGAGCACGAACCAAGCCAGGCCGGTATACGGCTTGGGAAGATCCTTCTGGCGTATCAGAACCAGGACCCCGACCGGTTTAACCGTGAAGTGGCAGAGTATGCAACGCTGCTCGACCGGCAGATGCCCGATATCACACGCAAGGCCCGCTTCGAGGTGTTCTTTAACAAACTCCAGCCGTTCTACCAGGGGACGGTGCTGTATGTATTGGCATTCCTGCTGAGTTGTGCGTCGTTGTTGACGGTGGGTGTCAAAGGCTCGGAGATATCCAGGACGCTGGGCCGGGCCGCCGTCGGCGTGCTTGCGGTGACTTTTATCCTGAACACCTTCGGGCTTGGTGCCCGGGTCTACATGCAGGGCTACGCCCCCGTGACCAACCTCTACTCCTCGGCGGTGTTCATCGGCTGGTTCTGCGTGGCGATGGGGCTGTTCCTGGAATGGCTCTTTAAAAACGGCCTGGGTGCGGCGCTGTCGGCGGTGATCGGGTGCGTCACACTGATCATCGCCCACAACCTCGCCGACGGCGACACCATGCAGATGATGCAGGCCGTCCTCGACTCCAACTTCTGGCTATCCACGCACGTCATCGCGGTGACCATTGGCTACTCGGCGACTTTCCTCGCCGGGTTCATCGGGATCGCCTTTATCTTGATCGGTGTCTACACCCGCGGGTTGAACCCACAACGGCACAAAACGCTTGGGAAGATGATGTACGGCGTGATCGCGTTCGCGCTGCTGTTCAGCTTCGTCGGGACGGTGCTCGGGGGGATCTGGGCGGACCAGAGTTGGGGGCGGTTCTGGGGCTGGGACCCCAAGGAAAACGGCGCGGTCCTGATCGTGCTTATGAACGCGTTGATCCTACACGCACGTTGGGGGGGGATGATCAAGACCCGGGGCGTGGCGGTGCTCGCCGTCTTTGGGAACATTGTCACCGCCTGGAGTTGGTTCGGGACGAACATGCTGGGCGTGGGCCTGCACAGCTACGGGTTCATGGACTCGGCCGTGCAGTGGATGCTCCTCTTCGTCGCCACTCAGTTAGCGATCATGACGGCGGGGCTGATCCCCATGGCTAGGTGGCGGAGCTTTGATGCCGTGGATAACGACACGTTAAAAGCACAAAGCAATACCGCCACGGATGCGCCTTAACCCCGGCTAGTTGCGGCCCCGGGCTGTGCCCACGCTAAACTGCTCCCATGCCGCCACGCCTCACCCGAAGTTTCTTCCGACGCGAGCCGGTTACGCTCGCGCGGGCCCTGCTTGGCCAGCGCCTGGTGCGCACGCTCGACCGACCCGACGGGCCCAGGCTCGCGGGGCTCATCGTGGAAGTCGAGGCCTATCTGGGTGAACAGGATCGGGCGGCACACACCTTCGGCGGTCGGCGAACCGCACGGAATGAATCCATGTGGCAAGACGGTGGGCGTGCCTACGTCTATTTCACCTACGGGATGCACCATTGCATGAACGTCGTCGCCTCGGTGGCGGGCCGCCCGGTCGCGGTGCTCATCCGGGCACTGGAGCCAACCGAAGGCATGGATCTGATGTACCAACGGCGCAAGGCCGCCCGCCGTGACACCGATCTGTGCTCGGGCCCCGCCAAGCTGTGCCAGGCCCTTGATATCGACCGCCGTCTGGACGGGCACGACCTTGTCAGCGGTTCATCACTTTGCATCGAGCGGATCCGCAAGACAGCGCTTCCAGCATCCAAAATCACCGTCGGCCCGCGTGTCGGTGTAAGCTACGCAAAAGAGTGGGCCGACAGGCCTCTGCGTTATTACATCACCGACAACCCCCACGTTAGCAAACCTTGATGACCGGATGGACTAATAGAAAGCTGGAACATACAGCCATCGACGTCGGCCCCTGCGCCTGGCGATTGCCGATGCTAATTGGCGAAGACCGTCATACGGTCAAGACGCACCCGTCGTTGATCGTGGTGGACCCCAGGGATACGGATGACGTGCTGGAGCAGGCCGGCCCGCATGTGGATGGCCTTCCGGTGTTGTTGGGGGTCACCGAGCCTGCGTTTGCCCGACAATTGGAAGGCGAAATCTTGCGGCGGCTGGCCTTGTTGGGGCAGGACAGGGTCGAAGCTTTGGTCCTGCATATCGACGACCCGGCTGAGATCAAAAGCGGCGGGATGCTCCAAACCATGTTTGCACTGCGTGAGCGTGGTGTCGTGGGCTGCCTTGGGCTTGCCCACCCAGACCCAATCGTGGCGGAATGGTTGTCCATCAACGCCGCGGTGCGGCTTCTGGGTGTGAATTACGCCTTGGAAGACCAAGCGGCCGGATATCGTGCCATCTCAAGCGCTACTGAATATGGGATGTCTGTGTTTACCCTTGGATGTCCACAGACAGACCAGGCGGTGCGTTTCGCATTAGCGGAGGCTCGGCGAGTCCTGCCAGTGATGGATCGGCCGATCCCCAAGGGGCTTACACCCATGCCCGCTGAGGAAGTGTCCCTGGCCTGGCAGCGATATGGCGAGGAACACCCTCCACCACCGCCGTTACAGCGGGGTAAGCCCCCTCTGGCCGAGAACTGACAAGAAATCCACCATTTGGCGTATTCACACGGCATCAAGCGACTCACGATATGATCTCCAGACGCCGATGACAGTGGTCTACTTCTGATCCGGCGTGTAAACTTGATAGGTAGACAGAACCGCCCCACGACGACCCGGTACCCAACCCCATGACCGACCCGACACCTCCGCAAGAACCCACACCAACATCCACCCCTGCCACGGAGACCGACCAGGCACTGGAGCGCGAGATCGCTGACGCGCTGGGGGGCCAGAGTGTTGAGCAATTGATGGCCGAGGACGAGCAGACCGACGCCACCCAACAAGATGCCGGGACGCCCCCCACCGACGAGGCGGGCCACCCGGACCTGCGTCACGAAGTGCGCCGGGGCCGTATCGCCGCGATCCGTGGCGACGATGTCTTCGTCGAGTTGACGGGTGACACCGGCAAGATGCAGGGCGTCGTCCCTGTCATGCAATTCGACCGGGCACCGAGGCTCGGCTCGATCATGGACTTCGTCGTCGACCACATCGATGAGAAACAGGGACTGATCTTCCTTTCAAGAGAAGGCGCGATCAATAGGTCGACCTGGGAACAACTCCAACGCGACGCCGTGGTTGAAGCCCGCGTCATCGCTAAGAATAAGGGCGGGCTTGAGCTTGAGATGCCCGGCGGGATCGCCGCGTTCATGCCAGCCAGCCAGGTGGATCTGCACCACGTCGATGACCTGGAGAAATTCGTCGGCGAAAAACTCGAGGC
>JAJDCT010000380.1 GCA_029260695.1 Phycisphaeraceae bacterium | reverse complement strand
ACGTCCCGCCTGGTGATCCTCTGGCGGATCCGTCGGGCGACAACTTCGTCGGCATCGAGGACCTGAACATCGTCCTGGGGAACTGGAACGCCGGCACACCCCCGCCGCCCAGTGTGGTGCCCGAGCCTGCCACCGCTGGCTTAGTGGGGTTAGGTGGCCTGGCGATGCTCAAGCGTCGTCGCAAGTAAGGCGCGACTCTTGCACGGGAAAACGTGCTTGTCAGACATGTACACAAATCAGCACGGCAGAGCGATCATACGCTCTGCCGTGTTTTTTCATCGTCCGTCAACACCGGGTCGACACGCCTGAGTGGTATGTGGCGCACGGGCACCACCAGAAAAGTAAAGGGTAGGAGTCGATACCCCAAAATTCGATCTGTGAGAATTAATCCCTAGATGCCGCACTATTTGTAACGGCGAGGCAGCGTGGTGAGGGGTGGGCGTCAATAGAAAAATGGGCTGACGGGCCAATACCCTGGAGAAGGCCGGTTAATACGGGCTGATGAGGCGGAGTGAGGGGGGCGTACCCTCTGATTGCAGTTCGAGTTAGGATATGGCGGGCAGGTTTTCCTGCGTGCCATTTTTCCGCCATGCGGGCAAGCTAAATTCAAGGGGACTTTCGATGGTGATAGCGTTTAAGGATTTATTTGTGGCTGTTATTACGGCCTTATCCCTGAGCCTGCTTTGCTCTGCCGTTGCGTTGGCGGTGATCCCAAACAGCGACAACCCCGAGGCGTACACCGAGAAGCAGTACCGTCTGGACCTGCTTGAATACAACAAGCAGACCATGTCCGGGGCGTACCTTGAGGTGGGGCATCGTGACCCGCGGTGGGATGACCTTGTGGTTGAGTTTCTGGACGCCCAATCTGTCCGGTTCGTTAATTACAAGGCTTACAAAACGGCCAAGGTGCCTGAGACGGCCTCCAAGGAGCGGGGTTACGAGATCGCCAAGCAGCTCAAGGAGCTTGGCTGCACGGACCCGATGGCGGGCTACGTCATCCTGCTGCATACTAAAAGCAAGGAGGAGGGGTACCTCGATTATGCGCGCTGGGTGTACCAATCTTTGTTGGATAGCGATTACCCGGTGAATCGAAAGACGGCGATCGCCTGGCGTCTGGCCCGGTTGTTAAACAATGATGACCATAAAGACGAGGCGGCTGAGGTTGTTCAGTCCTGGGTTGACATGATATGCGAGGCGGTGGCAGATCCAGAGTTAAGTCTTGAGAATCAATACTTCATGTTCCGTGTACTCAAGGATCAGATCGACGAAGACTGGTTGTCCCGATGGGAGTCGGTGTGTGAGCGTATTGATATTCAAGAGCCTGCGAATCCTTGGCTGGTTAGCGCGATCTGTGGTTTTTACCACGTCGAGGCGGGTTGGGAGGTGCGTGGCGGCGGCTACGCCAACACCGTGACGGATGAAGGCTGGGTGGGTTTTAAGGAACACATGAATTCCGCGAGGAAGCACTTGGTGAATGCTTGGGAGGTCGCCCCGCAGTTCCCGGACGTCCCGGCCAGAATGATTGCGGTTTCGATGGCCGACTCCAGCGGCGAAGAGCGGCTGTGGTTCGGGCGTGCGGTTGAGGCGCAGTTCGATTACTACCGGGCCTACTCCAGCTATATCTGGTCCCTGCGTCCGCGTTGGGGCGGGTCGTTGGATGAGATATATGCATTTGGGGTCGAATGTCTGGAGACTGACAGGGTGGATACCCGTGTCCCAAACATCTTTTACAAGGTGATGATCGATCTGTATTCAGAGACGGACGACTATAGCTATTGGGGGCGACCGGGGGCCTATGAAAACTTTATGCGGTATTACGATGCCATGAAGCGTGAGCCTGGGGGGGAGGGGGACATCACGTGGTGGGACTCGATGAAAGCCGCTTATGCCTGGCGGGTAGGCAGATACCAGGAAGCGGCACAACAGATCGAAGCGTTGGGTGAGGATTTCATACCTAAGGTGTTCTCCAAGTTAGGTGGGGAGCCTGTGTTGGCTCAAAGCGAGATTTATGTGCGCCTCAACCCGACCACCGACGCGGTGGCGGACCGTGTCGATCGGCTTTGGGATCAAGGACGCCACCGCCGGGCTGGGGAGTTATTGGATGGCACACTGCTGGGGCTCGTCCCCGGCGACCCGGCTCGGGTGTATCTGGAAAATAAAGCGGCGCAGTCCAGATGGAAGCACAAGAATGCGCAGGGGGTCTGGGCCGACCTGCTTGGGCGGACCGACATGGGCGGTTGGGATGTCGAGCGCGGTGCCTGGTCGATGGATGAACAGGGGCGGCTCACCGGCCACTCGCTTGAGAACGGCCTCGCAGCGGTGTGTCGGCTGAAGTTTGGGTATCGGTACGAGCTTAAAGGCAGCCTCGAATGTTTACAGTCACCAGACCCCCAAGAAGCCAACGGCGGGGTGCTTATGGTGTATAAGGTAGACGGCTCCTTGGCCTATCACCGCGATGTCCTGCTTTTCCCGCAGAAACAATCTGTCCTGGCGGCGCGCACATTCAAATACGCCACCGAGTCCTACCCCGCTGAACTACAGCCCAGGAACACCTTCCACCTGCAGGTATGGGATCGCTACGTCAGGCTCACCGTCAACGATGTGGTGGTCATTGAAAACCGACAGATGCCAAGGAAGTTATCCCGGACGGTTTACCGCTTCGCGTTGGGTGGGTATTACGATGAGCCGGGCGGAACCATCCGTTATGACGAATTAAAAATCAAGCGGCTGCGTCAACGCCCCGATTGGATTGATCTCTCTTCACAGACCCCAGGCAAGTCGGAAGTATCCCAGTGATGCAAGACAGCATGCGCACGATCAAAGAGAGGATGTGCGAGGTCGGCCGACGGATCTGGCAGCGCGGGTACTGTGCGGGCAACGAGGGCAACCATTCGGTGCGG